>NZ_QGTV01000006.1:183863-207401 GCF_003182335.1 Chryseobacterium sp. AG844
AAAACAAAAGAAACAAAAATTCAAGACCTGGATCTCTTCGCTAAAAATAATTCCTGTTCTCTAAAAATTCTAAACTTGCGCGGAATCATTATTTCTTTATCGGTTCTGATTTGGGCTCGCGCTTCGGACAGGAGAATTTTCTTAACGTTCACAGGACTTATTTTTTTAACGCTGCGAGTTCCGATGTCGTTTATATAAAGTTTCGGCCTCACAAAGTGAGGCCGAAACTTTATATTGTTATTCAGAATTAGAACTGCATTTCAGGAATTTCCCCTTCGATGATAAGATCTGCTTCTGTTGCTTTAATAATATCTTCTACTGAAACGCCTGGTGCTCTTTCTACCAGCTTGAATCCTGCCGGAGTTACATCCAGAACGGCTAACTCAGTAACTACTTTTTTCACACAGTTTACCCCTGTTAGAGGTAGTGTACATTTTTTTAGGATTTTGCTTTCTCCTGCCTTGTTTACGTGCATCATGGCTACGATAATATTTTCAGCAGAAGCAACAAGATCCATGGCACCCCCCATTCCTTTCACCATTTTTCCGGGAATTTTCCAGTTGGCAATATCTCCGTTTTCTGAAACTTCCATTGCTCCAAGAATGGTAAGGTCTACTTTCTGACCACGAATCATCCCGAAACTGAAGGCTGAATCAAAAAATGAACCTCCTTCCAGAATAGTAATAGTCTGTTTTCCAGCATTGATGATATCCGCATCTTCTTCTCCTTCGAAAGGAAAAGGCCCCATACCCAATACTCCGTTTTCGCTCTGGAATTCTACGGAAATACCTTCCGGAACATAGTTGGCAACCAAAGTAGGAATTCCAATTCCCAGGTTTACATAATAACGATCTTTCAGTTCTTTTGAAATTCTTTTGGCAATTTGTTCTTTTGTAAGCATAATAAAAACTTAGACTGCAATTTAATTATTTTCAATTGAATACAAAAGAGCTTTGTTGTATTCAATAATTAACACTGTTAGTTAAAATAATATCTGTAATTTTGTTCTATTATTTTTTAATAGAATGAAAATACTTTTTAGATATCTAAAACCTTATCAGTGGCTGATAATCATCTCTTTATTTTTGGCTACTGTCAATCAGGTTTTTTCTTTATTTGCTCCGGCGATCACAGGAAATATCCTTGATCAGCTGGTTACCCATCCCAACTTTTTTGATAAAGAAAAGCTATTGCCCAGAAGCCTGAATGAATATTTATACGGAAGTTCTGTATATCATGGGGCTTTTTACTTTTTGGGGCTTCTTATCGGAACTGCAATGGTAAGCAGAATTGCCAAAGCTTTCCAGGATTATGTGGTAAGCGTGATCACTCAAAAGTTTGGAGCGAAAATATTTACAGATGGCTTAAAACATTCGATGGCACTGCCTTATCAGGAATTTGAAGACCAGAGAAGCGGTGAAACGCTGTCTATTTTAACAAAAGTAAGAGAAGATACGGTAAAATTCATCACGAATTTCATTAATATTTTCTTCGGAATTCTCGTCAGTATTATTTTCGTTTCCGTGTATGCAATCCGTTTACACTGGTCTATTATGCCGGTTTATATCTGTGGAATTTTCTTTATTGCCATTGTTACCAATTTATTGAGTAAGAGAATCAAAGTGATCCAGAAAAATATCGTAACGGAAACCACCGCTTTAGCCGGAAGTACTACTGAAAGTCTTAGAAATATTGAAATTGTTAAAAGTTTAGGATTAACCAATCAGGAAGTAATCCGTTTAAATAACAATACGTATAAAATTCTTGGTCTTGAACTGAGAAAGGTGAAAAGCATCCGTTCTTTGAGCTTTATTCAGGGTACCATGGTCAATTTTCTTCAGCAGATGATTACTTTGACTTTATTGTATTTAATTTTTAAGAATATTGTTACACCAGGTCAGTATTTATCTCTAATGTTTTATGGTTTCTTTATTTTCGGGCCAATGCAGGAAATTGGAAACATTATTATTTCTTATCGTGAAGCAGAAGCTTCTCTTCAGAATTTTGACCGTTTGATGAAAAAAGAAGTGGAAGAAAAGCCGCTTCACCCAAAACAAATCGGGGCTATTGAGGAACTGGAATTCAAACATGTTTCATTCAAGCATCAGTCTGCACAGTATAAAGCTTTAAATAACATTTCTTTTGATCTTAAAAACGGTGAGACCATTGCTTTTGTAGGACCGAGTGGTTCCGGAAAAAGTACCCTGGTGAAACTATTGGTTGGATTGTACAGACCTCAGGAAGGGAATATTTTTTACAATGGAATCAATGGAAAGGAATTTGATTTTGATGAGCTGAGAAACCAGATTGGTTTTGTAACACAAGATACTCAGTTATTTGCGGGAACTATTAAAGAAAACCTTCTTTTCGTTAATCCTTCCGCTACGGAAGAGGAACTGGCAATTGCTTTACAGAAATCAAGCTGTACCGCATTATTGGAAAGGGCTGAGAAAGGAATTGAAACCGTTATCGGTGAAGGAGGTCTGAAACTGAGTGGCGGTGAAAAACAAAGAATTGCCATTGCAAGAGCTCTTTTAAGAAAACCTCATCTTTTGATTTTTGATGAAGCCACTTCTGCTCTTGACAGTATCACCGAAGAAGAAATCACTACGACGATCAAAGATATTTCGAAAGAAAGGGAACAGATCACCGTCCTGATTGCGCATCGTTTAAGTACCATTATGCATGCAGACAAAATTTATGTTCTTGAACGCGGACAGATTGTAGAAACAGGTTCCCACGCCAATCTCATTGACGAAAAAGGGTTGTACTACGCCATGTGGAGACAACAGATCGGAGAAAGAAAAACACTTACTCCCCAAGCATAAAAAAAGCGCTGAACATCGATTCAGCGCTTTTTGTTTTTATTGTTTTGAACTTATTCTTTAGTTCTTACCGTTCTCTGCTCAATTCTTTTTTCAAATTTTTCTCCCTGGAAAATTCTCTGAACCATGATTCCCGGAATATGAATTTCGTTCGGATCCAATTGTCCCGGTTCTACCAGTTCTTCCACTTCAGCAATGGTAATCTTTGCAGCACCAGCCATCGGATGATTGAAGTTTCTTGCAGATCCTTTAAAGATGAGGTTTCCTGCATGATCACCTTTCCATGCTTTTACGATAGAAAAGTCTGCATCGTATGCATGCTCCAGAATATGAGGTTTTCCTTTGAATTCTTTTACCTCTTTACCTTCTGCAACTTCAGTTCCGTAACCTGCCGGTGTGTAAAAAGCTGGAATTCCTACCTGGGCAGCTCTGCATTTTTCAGCTAAAGTTCCCTGAGGAGTTAGTTCTACATCTAATTCACCTGAAAGCATTTGTCTTTCAAATTCAGCATTTTCTCCTACATAAGAAGAAATCATTTTCTTAATCTGCCTTTTGTGAAGCAATAGTCCTAATCCGAAATCATCTACTCCTGCATTGTTTGAAATGCAAGTCAGATCTTTCACATCACTTTCTACCAAAGCATTGATTGAGTTTTCAGGAATTCCGCAAAGTCCGAATCCACCTAGCATTAGTGTCATTCCATCATTAATTCCTTCGATGGCCTCCTTTGCATTTTTTACTCTTTTATCTATCATGAAATATTAGATTTTTCTGTTGGCTAAATTTAATAAATTTTCTTGTATATCCGATGAATGGAAATAATCCTGCATTTCACACTCTTTACATCTTATTCTTTTCCATTTTAAATCAATAATAATCAAACACTTAGCAATAAAAACGAACAGATCTGTTCATTTTTCATAGTAAATCTCATCAATTTGATTTATATTTGGAGCTTGAAATCAAGAAATATGGCACATTGGCTGTTTTCGGGTATTATTTTTAAACACAATTTTAATGTAGAAATTATTTTATGGCAGATCACTACTGTCCTCATCACTTCTTTTGACCACAATGAAGGTCTCTTTCAATATCTGCCATCTCACTAATCATATAAAAATATCAAAGCTTACATAAAAACATGAAAAAATTATTTACCTCAGCATTACTTGCATTGGTACTGAGCATGAAAGTATACGCACAGGAGAAAACCTATTTCGATGAAAACTGGGAAAAAACTACTCAGGACAATATGGAATATTACCGTGAAACGACTCCTAAAGGAAAGCTTACTCTTATCAAAGATTTCTATAAGGACGGAAAACTTCAAATGGAAGGACTGGCTTCAGACACCACTCCTAACAGTGAGATTTTTGAGGGAAAAGTAACCTGGTATACTGAAGAAGGAAAGGTTCAGAATTTTGCCACCTATTCCAAAGGACAGCAGATTGGCCCGGCACAGACTTATGATATGAATGGCAGGCTGACAGAAGATGTGGTATATAAAGCTGACGGAAGTTTTTCAGGAAAGATGTTCAGTTATAAGGATGCTGAGGATGGAATGGACTTTAATATTGTGGTGGATTACGAAAACTCTACGCCTGTAAAAACAACCGTTTATGATGATGACATTAAAGGGATCAGAAATGAAACCATCATTGATAAGGACAGCAACACTGAAACAAAATATTACGGTGAAAAGGGGAAATATCTGGGCAGCAACACTACCTCCGGTTCGGGTGAAAATATGGTGGTAGATTACTATTCCAGTCCCATGAGGATCTCTAAGATAGAAAAATACAGAAAGGACGGCAGTGTAAAAGAAGGCGTAATTTATAGCAAAAGCGGAAAGATCTTACAGGAACAGAAAATGAATAAAAAAGATGGCTATAAAACCACTTATGATGAGTCGGGTAAAAAAATAGCCCATCTGGTATACCAATATGATAAGGAAAATGATGTTTATAATCCAATGGACGGGGATGATTATCATCTGGCTTATGAATATTCACAGATTTCCTCTATTGATACTTATGAAAAAGGCTCAAAGGTAACCAGTAAATATTTTGATGAAGACGGAAAGTTATCCTCCGAGCAATTTTTGAAAGATGATCTTATCCAGGAAATCAAATATTATTCACCGGATGGAAAGCTAAAATCTACATTAACATACAAAGATGGTATTCCTTATAATGGTACTACCTATGAAGGCTTTAATGAAACAATTTATAAGGAAGGTATTATTGTAAACATCAAAAACTTTTTTGAAGGTGACAATACGAAGCTAAGTTTTGAAAAAAAGCTGAACGCCAAACAAACAGGCTATGATGCAACTGTTTATGACCCCAAAGGCACTATTTTATATACATTTACACAACCGATCAGTGAAGATGGGGATGATTATTCCTTTACAGCACAAATCACACAGTATATAAAGGGGAAGCCTGCCAATAAGTCTTCTGTAAAAGCAGGTGTTATTCAAAGCGGAAAAATCAGACTCAAAACATGGGATGGAGCTAAAGAACTTGAACGCAGCGGGAAATGGATCTTGTTAAAACTTTATAATATGGATGGAAAGCTCATTCAGGAAACTAAAACACTGGCCGATACTCAGGAGGAAAATGCTTCTTCTGAAAACCCGACGCTGATTAGCGAAGATGATCTGCACCATTTATTTGACTAATTACCACAACTATATATCAAAGGCGGTTTCATTTTTTTGGAACCGTTTTTTGTTTAACCACAAACGGGCACAGATTTTCACAGATAATTATGGAAAATTATACTTTTTTACATCCATAAAAAAGAGGCTATCATTGCTGACAGCCTCTTCATAATAATTGTGTTGTGTTTATCTTACTGAATAATCAGTTTTAAAGTAAATAGTTTTCTTCCGTGTACTTTTACATAGTAAACGCCTGCCGGAAGATTTTCATTCACCAAAGAGAAACATTGGTTATTGATATTTTTCGATACATACAGTAATTCTCCCGAAGCTGAAACCAGTTCGATTTTTTCAATCGGGTAATCACTTTTAATAAAAGTAGGCTGTCCCGGTTTTGTTGGGTTCGGATACAATACTACATTTTTCTCTGTACTTCTGGTTTCTTCAGTTCCCAAAGTGGGTGAAGTTACCTGGAATTGTACTCTGTTTGAAACTTCTGTGTAGGAATCATTGGTAAACATCACCATGTAATAATTCCCCGGTGTTGCGGGTACTGCTGTTCCCTGAATAGTTTTTGTTCCCTGAGTTATTCCGTCAAAATAGGTATAAGAAACAAAATTATCATCCGGTGTCTGAACACTTTGAGGATATATTCCCAACCAGTCTTTGATGATTCCCGGAGAATCCGTCCATGAAGCCGTAATATTTTCACCCAAGGTATAAACAGGTTTGTTGATCCAAAGATCAGTAACGATATCTCCTACTTTAAAGAACACCTTCTCCCCGATTCCGTTATATCCGTCTTCCAATAAATACTGAGCATAATAATACCCTTTTGGAAGTCCTGTGAAATTAAGAGTTCCTGAAGCCGTTGTTACATAGCTCCATTTGATAGAAGCTGTAGTTCCCGGAGTTTGTCCCATTTTGTAAATTCCGATCCAGTCTTTCTGTAAATTGGGTCCGTTTGTAAAATTAATAGTAACGGTTCCTCCCACAGGATACGTATCAGCAGTAGTCTGCAGCTGTACTTTCGGTCCTACATAGAAATTTTTTCTTGGAGTGATTTCTGTATATCCTCCATTTGCAAAGAATCCTGCAAAATACTGACCTTTAGTAGCCAGACCATTATTGAAAGTTACTGTTCCTGCAGTCTGCCCGTTCGTATAAATATAGCCTTGTGAAGTGGTAGAAGCCGGAGTTTGTCCTTTTTTATAGATTCCTACCCAATCCTGCTGATTTCCGGGACCTCCAGTAAATGTAGCCGTGATAGCTTCATTCTGAACATATTCTGTTTTGTTTAAAGTAAAGGTAGGATTTGAAACCACACTTCCTGTAATTTCGAACTGCTTCACATCACTCCAATCGCTCCACTCAAGGTTTCTGTCTCTGTAACGTGTTTTTACATAATAGATTCCGTTGGGGATAGAATTCGCTGCCAGGGTTGCTTTGGTGATGTCTACTCCATCATTCAGGTTTTTCGTTTTATCAGGAGTTCCGTTTCCGTCTTTCCCGAACCAGTTTTCAAAATCGCGGTAGAATTCCTTTTCAATCACAGAGAAGTTCGAGGCTTTACTGATCTGGAACTGTGTTGTATTTAAAAGTTCTCCGTTGGAAGATGAAAATGCACTTCCATTCAATGTTAATGGTAAAGTAATTGGTCCTGAGAACGTATTGGTAATGGATGGTTTTACAGGTTTAGGCTGATTTTTATATCTGTGGAAAGAATCCACCAATACATTGTTTTTCTTATTGTAAATTCCACCGATCGAATAACATTCGACATCTACTTTTCCGGTTGGGACATCTACTTCCACGATCTGATAGGTCCAGTCTGTCAAAGTTTTCTGAACATCGTCAAAATCCTGTTCATTAGACATTCCCCAATACTGATCCCATGCTGTTCCTCCTGAAATAATCTGGTAATTCGGTGTGTTTTTAAGCTGACCTCTGTGATATAAATGATGGTGAGCTCCAACGTGCATTAAATATTTATCAGAAGTTACCAGAAGCGGTACGGCATTTTCTCTTACCCATGTAGAAATATCTCCTACATACTGCTCAGCCTGATACGGTCTGTGGCTTAAAGAAATAATCCAGTCTACCGTAGAATCATTATTGGCCGCTGTCAAAATCTGCTGAAGCCATGTCTGCTGTGCTGATCCGGTATGTTCAGAGCTTAAGCTTACAAATAATACATTTCCTGCCTGCTGGGCATAATAATTCTCATTTCCTGAGCTTATTCCTTTATAACTGATTTCATCAATATAAAAATGGGCATAGTAGGAATTCATTCCCATCGTTCCATAGGTTTCATGGTTTCCTACCGTTGTCTGAATAGGCAGATAAGGTGATAATTTGATATTCTTTTTAAAGTGAACATTTTCATAGTGATCCAATGTACCTACGTCTACCTGGTCACCCACCATAAAAGTAAGCGCAATATTATCTGACAGATCTGAAGCGGCTCCGAATTTTTCTTTTAATTTTTTATAGGCATTCAAAGTAAGCGTATCATATCTCGGTTCTGCTTTGATCTGGTTGTCGCCCATAATAAGGAAACGGATCTTCCCATTGGCAGTTACAGCCTGTCCCGGTAAAGGAAGTGTTCTGAAATTGTAAACAGCAGACTCACTGGTTCCGGTTTTGATTTTATAATAATATTTGGTATTCGGCTGAAGGTTGGTAATCTTTGCCGTGTGATAATAATAGTTGTTGTTGTATCCGGTATCCGAGAAGATATTGGTAGTTCCCGTTACTGTCACGTTCAAGTTGGCCGGAGAATTTCCGTAGATTACTGTTGTTTCGTTATTGGAAGCTGTTTTCCAATTGACGATCATAGAATTCGGAGTCGGGTTTTGTAAATAAGGGAACAAAACCTGCCCGAAAGCCATCTGGACCGCGAAACAAAAAAAGAAGAAATAATGTTTCATAATAGCTTTAGTTTTAAAATAACATATAGTTTTAAGTTGTGAATCAGTAATTTAAAAAACCGTTATCCGGATTTTTACTTCGGGCAAAAGTAGAATTCCCATATAAACTCTGTCTGATGGGATTTTAAAGAAACCGTTAAATTTTCAGCGAAACCGGAATAAAAAAATTATAGTTTTTAGTACATTAAATATTTGGCATATTCAAAAACTATTTTGTACATTTGCAACCTGTTATTCAACCTCTGACGAAGAACGTGTAAGTTGCTTAGCTTTAACATTTTATTTTATTAATAATGGATTTATTAAAGTACGTACAAGACAAGTACATTGCGAAAAAAGAATTCCCTGAATTCAAAGCAGGTGATACAATTACTGTGTATTACGAAATTAAAGAAGGACAAAAGACCAGAACTCAGTTCTTCAAAGGAACAGTTATCCAATTAAGAGGTACTGGTTCTACAAAAACTTTCACTATCAGAAAAATGAGTGGTGATGTAGGTGTAGAAAGAGTATTCCCTATTAACATGCCTGCACTTCAAAAAATTGAAGTTGATAGAAGAGGTAGAGTTAGAAGAGCTAGAATTTACTACTTCAGAGACCTTAGAGGTAAGAAAGCAAGAATCAAAGACGCTGCTTACAAGAAGAAATAATTCAGACAACAATACATACAAAGAGAGGCTGTTTACTTATAAACAGTCTCTTTTTTTGTGTAAATATTTTTACTTTTTATAGGGAGCTCCTTCTCCGGTTACCAAAAATTTTTTCAGGCTGCCGAGAAATTGCAGCCAGCCATTGGAGCAGATCTCATAACATTCAATATTGGGGTTCAGACCGATATGTGTTAATTTTATCCGACTACCACCGTCTTTTTCCTCTATTTCCCAAACAATTGTTGTTCCGACCCATTCAGTCTGGTTCTTTAATTCAGGAAGGGCAATCAGTGAATCTTCAACCGACCAGACAATTTTTGTATTGGCAGTTAATTCTTTCACACGCATTGTTTTGTGAATGTTGTCTCCAAATCTTATGGTAAAAAGATTTCCAACCTCCGAAGATGAACCTTCAAACAATTCAGTCCACCAAAGAGGAATTTCATCAGTTAAAGCCTGATACACTTTATCAGCAGTCGTGTTGACCCCAAGGGTATGTACGTAGTTCTCAACACTATTTGTATTAATAGTTTTCATAAAATTATTGTATTGGTAGTACAATTTTATGAAATTTACTATAATCCGGACTTTTCATAGGACAAGAAATATTGTATGACATTAACCTTGTCAAGGTTGCGAACCTTGACAAGGTTAACAATCGTACTTTTTATCAGCTGTACAAAAGGACTATTCATTCTTCATGAGATACTGCAAAGGTGTGGAGCCTGTCTGTTTTTTGAAAAACTCAATAAAAGCACTGTCTGATGAAAAGTCAAGGATATGCGACACCTCTCCTATTGAATTACCTTCCACCAAAAGTTCAATTGATCGCTGTAACCTCCATTGCTGTCTCCAATCCTGATACGACAATCCCGTTTCTTTTTTAAAAATACGGCTGATCGTTTTCTCCACCGCTCCTGTTTTTTCTGCAAAATCTTTCAGCATTGGAGGCATAGATTTCTGCAGTGTCCATTCTTCAGCTATTTTCGTAAAACGCTTATCCTGCGGCATTGTAAGTTCCAGTTTTTCTTCCGGAGCTTTACTCAGTTCATCCCAGAATACTTTTAAAAGATTAGTTTGATGCTGCCTCAACCCTGACCATTCCCAGGAACAAATTCTTTCAATAATTTCTTTTAACAAGGCGTTGACATGAAGAACTTTCAGATCAGGATTCATATATCTTTGGGAATATTTTTCATCAAAATAAATGGATCTGTAGGCCACAATATTTCTGAAATTCACACGATGAACTTCATGGGCAGGAATCCAAAGCATTCTGAATGGAGGAAGAACCAGCTGCCTGTCAGAAGTAGTAACCGTCATACAACCTGATGGCGCATACAACAGCTGAGACTTGGTTGTATGAAAATGAAAACCGGAGTCATGCATCACCATATCAGAGGTTATTCCAATTACTTTTTCCGGGATTGAATCAGCATCAAAGACGTTGTTTTGTTCCAGTACAGCCATGTCCTATTTTTGATATTTTTTGTTTTTATATCATTATAAATATACATTGATTTTTTGGAAACTTTGCAGAAAAAAATGAAAAAGACAAATCCTATCTGGCTGCTGACTCTGCTTGTGATGCTTCCGCAATTTGTGGAAACCATCTACAGTCCTGTTTTGCCAATGGTACAGGAACAGTTTGGAGTACATGAAGAAACAGTTACCTTAACAATCAGTTTATATTTTATCGCATTTGCACTGGGTGTGGCATTTTGGGGAGTGCAATGCGACAGGATCGGAAGGAAAAAATCATTGGAATATGGTCTCATTACCTATGGAGCAGGAACGCTGGCTGCTGTTTTCGCTCCTGATTTTATGGTTCTTCTGGGAGCCAGGATTATTTCTGCATTCGGAATTTCCGTGGGTTCCATCGTAACACAAACCATTTTAAGAGATACTTTTGACAAAGATAATCTCAGCAAAGTATTTTCCTGGATCGGAATAGGCTTGTCCATCAGTCCGGTAATCGGAATGGTTACAGGCTCAATACTGGCTTCCTCCGGCGGACATCAGAGCGTATTTATTACACTGTGTATCTTGAGTATACTTTTTATACTCCTTTCCAGACAGAAAATTGCTGAAACTCATCATGTAAAGAAATCCATCAACTTGAAGACGTTGATCAACTTGTTGAAACGGATGCTGCTTGATCAGAGTATCATCAAGTGCTGCTTACTGATTATGAGCTTTAATGTCTTGCTATTTTCATACTATTCACTGGCTCCGTTTATTTTTAAAGAAAATCATTATTCCTCTTATGTTTTCGGGTACAGCAGTATAATACTGGCTGGCGGTACCTTCGCGGGAGCAAAGCTTAACAGATTTTTGTTATTGAAGAATATACGGTCTGAATATTTAGTTAAAGCAAGTACATTCTCAGCATTGGCTGCCTCTGTTTTTGTCTGGATTCTGACAGGTACAGGAATTTATTTTGTAATTCCCTACTTCTCTATTGTGATGGCATTCAGCGTTGCGATTCCCAATATTTTAAGCACCGCATTGATTCATTATAAAAACGAAACAGGAAGCGCCGGAGCTTTATTAGGATTAATTTATTATGTTCTGATAGGTTTAGGATTGGTGAGTATTGGGCTGATACAAAATCTGGGAATTGCGTGTGTCCTGTTTTCTGGAATTGGAGTTGGTACTTTATTGCTGTTTGGGAACAAAAAGAATTGATTTTGAAACATTAAGTTTAATGAAGGTGATAAGATTAGGTAAGTTTCATCAAAGATGAAAAATTAAGCAAAATGTATATAAAGCTTATTATTTTACTCACTTGCAAAAACTTAATGTTTCCAATATTTTATATTTTAAAATTAATTTATTGTATAAAATCATACAGTGCTTGAAAAAATTTAGGATATACTTCGATATGCGGAAGGTGCCCGACATTTTCAATCTCGACAAGCTTTGAGCCTGCAATCTCACGTTGGGTTTTCTTTCCCAATTCCTGATATTGCCCCATTTTAGGTTGAAGTTCTTCAGGAGCTCTGTCCTTTCCTATTGCTGTTCTGTCTCTTGTTCCAATAATAAGCAATGTCGGAACTTTTATATTTTTAAATTCATAACATACCGGCTGATTGTAAATCATATCCGAAGTAAGCGCTGCATCCCATGCAACCTGAGGATAATCTTTATGAAGAGTCCATCCTGCAATTAAGTCTAGCCAGGGCTGATATTCTTCTTTCCATTTGTTGTCATAATAGAATTTCAGCTGATAATTTTTATACGTTTCGGCTGTATTTTTAAGTTCAGACTGATAAGCCTGATCAATGGTCTGGTAGGCTGCAAAAGTTTTATAATCTTCCAGTCCGATCGGGTTTTCGAGAATCAGTTTCTGTACTTTTTCAGGATATAATAACGTAAATCTGGTGGCCACCATTCCTCCCATTGAATGTCCAAGTACGATGGTTTTGTCAATTTTCAGTTCATCCAGAACCGCTTTTGTATTTTCTGCAAGCTGTGAAAAAGAAAATTGGTAAGCATGAGGCTTTGAAGACTTTCCAAATCCTATCTGATCAGGAATCACTACCCGGAAACCTTTAACAGAAAGGTCTTTTGCTGTTCTCTCCCAGTACGCTCCATTAAAGTTTTTACCGTGGAGAAGCATGACCGTTTTTCCGTTGGGTTTTTGCGGCTTTACATCCATATAAGCCATTTTCAAATCTTCACCCTGAGACTTGAAATTAAGAAAATGAACTTCGTAAGGATATTGATAATCAGACAGCATTGCATCCAGAGGTTTTACCTGTGAAAATATAAAACCGGAGACCGTTAAAGCAAAAGCGGACATTATATTTCTGAAATGTTTCATAAAACGTTTATTTAAAGATTAAAATTAAAAAAACCGCTCCAAAAGGAACGGTTTTAACTGTTATTTTTAGTTAATATTTTTCAGACCATTATGCCATTGAAACTTCTTTTTCCTGTTTTGAAGGTAAATTCATTAAAACAATTGCAAAAAGAATCAAGGCAATACCTACCCACTGAATGAAAAATACTTTCTCTCCCAGCAAAACGAAAGCCATGGTTACGGAAACCGGAAGTTCCAGTGATGAAACGATACTTCCAAGGCCCAATCCTGCATTGGGAAACCCAACATTGAATAAGATAGGCGGAATAATAGTTCCAAAAAGCGCCAGTACAAATCCATACGTGAGAAATATTGAATAATTAAATGAATGGATATGTTCTGTATTATCAGTAAAATTCAGGTATAATGATTTTAAGCCATCAAAATACATAGGCCCTATCTGGGCAAAGAATAAGAATGCAAAAACGACAACTGAACCACCCGCCAGCATAATAATACTCTTTCGGAAAACCGGAAGATGAGTAGCCAGCGTATTAGAGGTGAACATTGTTAAAGTATAGGAAGCGGCTGCCATCAGCCCCCAGAATACTCCGTGCCAGTCCAGCTCTATTTCCATATTAATAAGATTGGTTGCCAGAACCGTTCCCAACAAAACAATAACCACAGAAACCACTTTTCTTGTATTGGGAAGTTTTTTAGTTAGAATACTTTCCACCACCACACTGAACCACACCGACTGCATCAATAATACAATAGCAATGGAAACATTGATATATTGCACGGCAATATAGTAGAATAAACTTGTTCCGCCCAAAGAAGTTCCTGCAAGCAAGAGCATTCTTACTTCTTTAGAATTGGGCACTGATAATTTCTGTTTTGAGGTTAGGGTCTGAATAAAGTTCAGGATCAAAAGTCCCGTCAAACCTAATACGAATTGGGAAGTAGTTACTTCTGAGGTTGTAAAGCCATCCTGATAAGCCATTTTTACAAAAGTGGCCAACATACCGTATATACTAGCTCCAATCCCTACAAATAAAACACCTTTTAGTATATTTTTCTTCTTCATAATTTTTTTAACAGCCTGCAAAGGTACAACATATAAATTAAATCATTTAGCAGTGTTATAGTGATAGATAAATAAAATCGCCACAAGCAAAGCTTGTGGCGATTTTTGAGATTGATTATAAAAGTTAATTATTTTTTAACCATTACTTTAGAAGCAGCTTCGAAACCTAGTCCTTTGATTTTAACCATATAAGTTCCGTTGACAAGGTTGCTTGTAGAAATTGCTTTCTTGGCATCCGGTGAGATTTTATCTTCTGACGAAACCAG
This sequence comes from Chryseobacterium sp. AG844, assembly GCF_003182335.1. Classification (NCBI taxonomy): domain Bacteria; kingdom Pseudomonadati; phylum Bacteroidota; class Flavobacteriia; order Flavobacteriales; family Weeksellaceae; genus Chryseobacterium; species Chryseobacterium sp. AG844. Next base: position 198,092 of record NZ_QGTV01000006.1, read on the forward strand.
TTTACCAGACATATCATACAATTCTACGCTTACTTTTCCAAGAGTATTGCTTGGGAATTTAATATAGAATTCATCTTTGGCAGGGTTTGGATAGATAGAAATGTTGTTGTTCTTATCTGCCTTTACATCATTGGTAGCCAATAAACATGCTTCCGGAACGTTAAAGTCCTGAACCTGATCATTAATATTATTTTTAGCTCCTGCTGATGCATTCACTCCTAAACCTCTTCTTGCAAAAACTCCCCAGATCATACATTTATCCTGTCCCTGAGTAGTTGCCATCTCAGCTGCCAATATTGCATTTCTTCCATCAATAAAGCTAGGATTACAGCCCTGAAGTTTAAGAGCATCTGTTACTAACTGTAGTACTTTTGTGCTTCCGTTAGGGGTTGTTGACAACACATCTGAAGCATAACCATATTTTTCAACATATTTCCAGTGAAGATCCCATAACATGGTTGCCCAAACAAAACCGATTGAGTGTACATTAGGAACAACTGCTGATCCGTTATTGTATTCCATTCCGTTTGTATTTCCATAGGTATATCCGTTAACAGCGAGGTTTGTAGAATATTTTGCAGGTCTGATACCACCACCAGTTATAGGCTGACCTATTGCATAAGTACCAGTACCTCTCGCTACTGTAGCATCATCTCCTGCTTTGTTTGTCAGCATTAAAGCAAAGAAATCAGACCATCCTTCTCCCATCTGTTCCTTACTCACGCCTGAATTCAGACAGTTGTATCCGGTACCGGTCATTCTGTTGGATATTCCGTGACCGTATTCATGGGTTACGATTCCGTTATCAAAACTTCCGTCAGGAGTCTGGTTTCCTTTTAAAGTAACATTTACTGTTGTACTTGCTGCAAGGTGAGTTTTGATATATTCACCTTCTGCATTGGTAATCAATACTGAAGGGATTGTAATTGTAGGGTCATTCCCTGCCATATTTCCTAAAGTAGAACCATTTACTGCGTTGTTATATATAATGGCCGCTTTAGCTCCGGCATCCTGAAGATTTTTCACTTTTACTGCAAAAGCACATGTTCCTCTCTCAACAAGCCCTATTTTATTAGTCAATGAGCTTGCAGGTAAAGCCGTACATCCGTCTAAAACTGATGAAAGTGCTACATCTCCTGTCAATCCGTTCATTGGTAATGGATTACCGAACTGTGCAGTTCCTGCTCCCGGTGTTCGGGAAACAGCAGCACTTGGTGCATTATAGAAGAATACTCTTCCAACCGGGGACCAAAGATACATTTGCATTCTTCCATTATAACCATCCTGCCCTGAAGAGAAATTCGCATTATTTAATCCGCTTCCATCCTGCGCCTCTGCGTATACAGAATCATCATCACCTCCAACAGGTCCGTTACCAAAATTGTTCTGCTGGAAATTTCTGGCAGATTCTGTAAATCCAAATTTATAGAAAACGTCGTGAATTCTGTTATTCAGATAAAATAAATTTGTAATGGCAGCATTTCTGTTATTTAACGGCGTTTCATTGATGTTAAAAGGGAAATCAAAATTTCTTGTTGCCCCTCCGTCTGCCGGGGTTCCGGTAAGATAATCAGGTGCAGTTAAAGCAGTTCCAGCTGAATCTTCATAGGCAAAAACGTTATTTCCTCTTGTAATCGTGTAATGATTGGTTCCGTCAGAATGCCATCCTTCAGGAGAAGCACTCAGGATCCAGGGATTGGTAATAATGGATCTTGAACCAAAAGTTGGCGCTTCAATAGGTAATGGAAACACATTGTATGATGCATTATCCGGCAGAAGTAATGGAATATTATTCTGTGCTATGTTGTTCTGAGGCCCCACTAAGGTATTTTCAAAATGATCGGCATGGGTATATTCCGCATCGGATGAATAAGCATCATGATGAAAATTACAAGATAGTGTCAGGTTATTTTTCAACAGGATATTTCCATTGTTGGCATCTACTACAATATTCCAGTAATTGAGTGACTTTGGTTCCATTAAGGTATATTCATATGCCAAACGGAGGTTTCCGCTCTCATCATTTGCATATACCAATCTTTGATTGGCTGAAGTCGCTTTCTTCTGAGTTTTTTCAAGATACTCAAGAATAGTGAAGTTTGCTATCTCAGGATTTTTCAGATCTTCAGCAATCTTCTGAAGCGCTGTGCTTTTACTGATAGCAGCAGTACCTGATGTAGATGCAGTATAATCTTTTACAAAATTATCGGTGTAGTAAACAATTTTATTGTCCTGAATCAATGCTGTTCCTACAGAGCTGTATATTGGCAAACCATTATAAGTCTGTAAAAATTTAACAACATTACCATTCAATGATTTTGACGGATCTACATTATCAACAATGATATTATTAAGATCAGACTTTTTATATTCCCTTATTTTATTTTGAGAAATATAATCTTTAATCAGTTTTTCATTATCCTGTCCGAATAATATTGTCGGAAATGCAGAAAATACCGCAAATAAAATAGGTAAAGCTTTGTTTTTCATATCCATTATTAAAGGCGCTAATCTACAAATAATTCACATAACTTTAATACGTTTTATATTAAAAAATAAACATAAATCAATACAAATAAAGAAAAACATTTTGAAATCAATTTACATATTTATCAATCATGAGAATCCTGCATTATATTTATGCGTACCACATTATGTTTACCACATGTTTAATTTTTTTCCATACAAACATTTTCTTTTTATAAGTCATTTTAATGAATATAAATTTCTGACCCACGGAAATCTGTTTTTACTGTTTTACCCGATAGTTTTTGTTTTTTAATGTCTTATTACACTTTTATGTTCTTTGCCGTATAGCCATAAAAAAAGCCGCTCGAATGAGCGGCTCTTATGTATTATAATGGTTCAAAGATTATTTACCTTCTTCCATTTTTCTTTTCAACTCTGCTAATGCATCGATGTCTCCAAGAGTAGATCTTTCTTCGTTGTTAGAAGAAGAAGATACGTTTCTAGAAGAAGCTTCTTTTACGTTTTTCTTCTCTTCGTCTCTGAAGATACCTGTGTGAGATACTACTACTCTCTTGAATTCTTTGTTGAATTCGATTACTTTGAACTGAGCTTCTTCACCTTTTTTGATTTTAGATCCATCTTCTTTCTCTAATAATCTTGAAGGGCAGAAAGCTTCAACCTCAGCATCCTCGAATTGAACAGAAGCTCCTTTATCGTGAACTTCTACAGCTTTACCAGCGTGGATAGTTCCTTCAGCATATTTAGTTTCGAATTTATCCCATGGGTTTTCAGTCAATTGCTTGTGACCTAGAGATAATCTTCTAGCCTGAATATCTAATTCAAGAACTACAACGTCTAATTTATCACCTACTGCGCAGAACTCAGATGGGTGCTTGATTTTCTTAGTCCAAGAAAGATCAGAGATGTAGATTAATCCGTCGATACCTTCTTCTAACTCTACGAATACACCAAAGTTAGTGAAGTTTCTTACAGTTCCTACATGCTGAGATCCTACCGGATACTTAGCTTCGATGTTTTCCCATGGATCTTTAGACAATTGCTTGATACCAAGAGAAATTTTTCTTTCTTCTCTATCTAAAGTTAATACTTCAGCTTCTACTTCATCACCTACTTTTACGAAATCTCCAGCAGATCTTAAGTGAGTAGACCAAGACATTTCAGAAACGTGGATTAATCCTTCAACACCTGGAGCGATTTCTACGAATGCACCATAGTCAGCAAGAACTACTACTTTTCCTTTTACTTTGTCACCTACTTTCAAGTCAGCAGAAAGAGCATCCCAAGGATGAGCTTCTAATTGCTTCATACCTAATTGGATTCTTGTTTTCTCATCATCGAAATCAAGGATTACAACTTTTACAGTTTGTCCGTCCTCAAGGATTTCAGATGGGTGGTTCACTCTAGACCAAGAAAGGTCTGTAATGTGGATCAATCCATCTACACCACCTAAGTCAATGAATACACCGTAAGAAGTGATATTCTTAACAGTACCTTCAAGAACCTGTCCTTTTTCAAGCTGAGCGATGATTTCTTTTTTCTGACCTTCGATATCTGCTTCGATCAATGCTTTGTGAGATACCACTACGTTTTTGAACTCAGGGTTGATTTTCACAACTTTGAACTCCATAGTTTTTCCTACGAACTGATCGTAATCTTTAATTGGCTTAACGTCAATTTGAGAACCAGGTAAGAATGCTTCGATTCCGTGAACGTCAACGATCATACCACCTTTAGTTCTTGATTTAACAAAACCGTTAACAATTTCTCCAGTTTCGTGAAGTTCGTTTACTTTATCCCAAGCTTTAAGCGTTCTCGCTTTTCTGTGAGATAACTGTAATTGTCCAGTTTTGTCTTCTCTCTTGTCAACCATTACTTCTACCTCGTCACCTACTTTCAGGCCTTGGTTGTAACGGAATTCGTTTAGAGAGATAACACCTTCAGATTTGAAGTTGATGTCTACGATAGCTTCTTTATCAGTTAATCTTACAACTTTACCAATTAGAACGTCGTTATCGTCTAAGTTGTTTAATGATCCGTTGTAGATTTCTTCTAAATCGCTTTTTTCTTTTCTCGCATCTGCATCAAGACCTGATTCGAATGAATCCCAATCAAATTGTTCTGGTGCTACGTTTTGGTTTAATAAAACCTCTGCTGAATTTGTCTCTTTTGACATTTTCTAATAAATTTGTATTCCTTCTTTTTTAACGGTTTGAATAAATGCAGATTAAAAAATACGGAAGTAATTAATTTTAAGTAATTTACTCTTCAAACCTTTTCGCCACAAAAGTGGGTGCAAAGATATGAATTTTATTTAAAATAAGCAATAGATTTTGCCAGGTTAATATTTAACTTATATATTTAAAAATCAATACCTTGATTAAAGTATGCTTCGACTGAGCTCAGCATGACATTCTAATACTAACCGTCTTACATTCAGAATAAAGCAATATCCGCTGTCATACTGACCATACACTGAAAATTTACAAGAGGCATCAATAAGCAGAAAACAAAAATGAGATTTTTCATTTCGCTGCGCTTCATTCAGAATGACAGTAAGACAGAATTAAAGAAGGCCCACACTTTCCAATCCTTCTCCTACTCTCCTACTCTCAAACCCTCAAACTCTTACACTCTAAATCCTCAAACTCCAAAATTCACTACCTTTGCAGCATGGAATTACAGCCGATCTATCAAAAACTGCAGATTCAGGATATGAATCAGATGCAGAAATCTACTTATAAAGCGTCTGAAAACAATACAGACATTGTCTTACTCTCTCCTACAGGATCCGGGAAAACGCTGGCCTTTTTATTTCCTGTTCTCAGAAATCTGAAAAAAAATGTTCAGGGTGTTCAGGCATTGATACTGGTTCCGGCAAGGGAGCTTGCTTTACAGATTGAACAGGTTTTTAAATCTATGGGAACAGATTTTAAAGTTTCTGTATGCTATGGAGGACATGATAAAAAAATTGAGGTCAACAATTTGATTGAAGCTCCGGCTGTGTTAATTGGAACTCCGGGAAGAGTTGTTTATCATTTAAGAAATAACAATTTTGATCCAAAAACGATTAAGACTCTGGTTCTTGATGAATTCGACAAAGCTCTGGAACTGGGTTTCCATGATGATATGGAATTTATTTCCAATTCTTTAAAAGGACTTTCTCAGAGAATTTTAACATCTGCCACAGCTATGGATGAAATTCCGGCTTTTACAGGCATAAAAGATGAAAAAGTAATCAGTTTCCTGAAAGAAAATGATGTAAAACCGGATCTCCAGCTGAGAAAAGTGATGACTATTCCGGAGGAAAAACTGGATACACTTTTCAATCTGGTTTGTAAAATCGGAAACAAAAGAACCCTGATCTTCTGCAACCACCGTGATGCTGTAGACCGTATCTCTGAACTTCTTCATCAGATGGGAATCGACAGAGAAACCTTTCATGGCGGTATGGAGCAGGATGAAAGAGAACGTGCGCTGCTGAAATTCCGTAATGATTCTGCAAGAATTCTTATTACTACGGATCTTGCTGCCCGCGGACTTGATATTCCTGAGGTAGAATCTATTGTTCATTACCAGCTTCCTCCAAAAGAAGATGCTTTCATTCACAGAAACGGACGTACCGCAAGAATGAATGCCAAAGGTTTTGTCTACCTGATCATGACTGAAGAGGAAAACTTCCCGTTCATTAAAAACAATACTCCTGAAGAAAACGTTGCCGGATTCACTAAAGTTCCGCAAAAAACACCTTTCCAGACGGTTTACATCAGTGCAGGAAAAAAGGATAAAGTAAACAAAGTGGATATTGTAGGATATCTGCTAAAGAAAGGAGAGCTTCAAAAAGAAGATGTAGGAATTATCGAAGTAAAAGATACTACATCATATGTTGCCGTCTCCAGAAATAAAGTGAACGCCCTTTTAAGAAAGCTTCAGAACGAAAAACTGAAAGGTAAGAAAGTAAAAATGGAGATTGCTTATTAGACCTTTCACTCTACACTTTATTGTCATTGCGGGGAGCACAACGACGAAGCAATCTGCCCTCCCCGCAATGACATAATATTATTTAATTCCTTTCACTCTCATAGGGAAAGTATACACTGACCTGGAGGCAGTAATGAAAAGAATATCATTGTTTTTACCGCCAAAAGTGACATTGGAAGTCCAGTCTTCAGGAATCGGGATGTGATAGATCTTCTTCCCGGAACTGTTGAAAACATGCACTCCTTTTCCTGTCAGGTACAGGTTTCCGTGTTTATCCATCGTCATGCCATCTGACCCCATTTCACAGAACAGTTTTTTCTCAGATAATTTTCCTTCTCCCAATATATCATAAACGTAGGTTTTTCCGGCATCAATATCAGATAAGTACAATTTCTTTAGTTTTTCACTCCCAACAATACCATTGGGTTGGGTGAAAGTTTCTAATTGGGTAACTTTTCCTGATTTATCTCTGTAATAAAGACTTTTATGTTGAATTTCCTGTTTAAAACCAACCCAGTAATCTCTTTCATACAAAGGATCTGTAAAGTACATTCCTCCAAATTCATCATTCCAGACATCATTGGGGCCGTTCAGCCTTTTTCCTTCGAAACCTTTTAGCAGAACTTCTACTTTTTTGTCTTTGGATATCTTCCATATCTCACCCTGATCGTCTGAACAGGTAATCAAATACCCATCTTTGTCAAAGTGTGTTCCGTTTGCCCTTCCTGTTTTATTCAAAAACTCTATCACCTGATTGGTTTTCCAGTCCCAATAATAAATCTTATCATTAGGCTGATCGGTGAAATAAACATTCCCTTCTTTATCTGCTGATGGTCCTTCTGTGAAACTGAACTTGTCCGAAACCTTTTCCGGCTGCACTCCCTCATAAAACATTTTACTATAATTTACTGATTGACAGTTTACCAATGCGAAAACCAAACCAATCATACCTATTTTAAGTATATTCTTCATGCTTCATTTTTAAGACTGCAATTTACGATATGACCCAGAGGTTTCAAAATATTTTCCCGTTCTGATACAATAAAAACAACAGACACAAAATGTCCTAATTATCCTATTTTGGAAGTAGATCATATTAGTAATGAAAAGATATAATCCGGAGCTTTGCAGTAACAGAATCAATCACTTTTTCATGGAACAGTCAATTTGAAAATAAGATTGGTCAGGATGAAAATTGTACTAAAATACTTTTATAGCATATAACAATGAGCGCAGAGTCCAACAATATCAAGTCTTTGGAAATTGAAAATGAAGATTTCAGAAATTCAGTGGGAACCATGGATGAAACCGGTAAAAGGAAGTGGATTTTTCCCAGAAAGCCCAAAGGAAAGTATACCAACTACAGGAATTACACCAGCTATTTTCTTCTTGCTTTATTTTTCGGACTGCCGTTTATAAAGATCAATAATAATCCTTTTCTGCTGATCAATGTCATCGACAGGAAATTCTTTATTCTCGGACAGCCGTTTTACCTGCAGGACTTTTTTATTCTTGCTTTAGGGGCGGTAACCTCCGTCATTTTTGTGATGTTATTTACTGTCGTTTTCGGAAGAATATTCTGTGGGTGGCTATGCCCGCAGACGCTTTTTATGGAAATGGTCTTCCGTAAAATCGAATACTGGATCGAAGGAGACCGGAATAAACAGATGAAGCTGGACAGACAGGAATGGGATGCAGAGAAAATAAGAAAAAGACTGACAAAATGGTCTGTTTTCCTTTTAATTTCATTGATTATTTCTCACTTTATGTTCATGTATATTGTGGGCTACGAAGAAGTTTTCCGTATTATGAGTGAAGGACCTGAAGCCAACTCACTGAAATTTATGGTTATGATCTTCTTTACCATGACGTTCTATTTTGTTTTCGCATGGCTTCGTGAGCAGGTTTGTACGCTGGTTTGCCCTTACGGAAGACTGCAGGGTGTATTGATCGACAAGCAAACGATCAATGTATATTATGATTTTAAAAGAGGGGAAGGCCGTGCAAAATGGAGAAATAATGAAGACAGAAAAGCCGCAGGAAAAGGAGATTGTATCGACTGTAACCAATGTGTTGTGGTATGTCCTACGGGAATCGATATCAGAAACGGACAGCAGCTGGAATGTGTAAACTGTACAGCCTGTATTGATGCCTGCGATGAAGTTATGGAGAAAGTTGGCTTACCTAAAGGATTGGTACGTTATGCTACGGAAGCAGAAATTGAAAACCAGGACAAATTCCGGTTTACGCCAAGAATGAAAGCCACAACTGTTATCCTTGCATTGTTAATTGGGTTCCTTGGGTTTTTAATGTATGACCGTGGTTCTATGGAAGCCAAATTCATCAAGCCGGCAGGGTCAACATTCTTTGTTAAAAATGGAAAAATCACAAACACCTTTATTTACACTCTTCTGAATAAATCAAACGAGAAAAAGATGCTTACCATTAAAGTTATCACTCCAACAAATGCAGAGATCACTTACTTTGGTTCTGAAAAAATTATATTGAAAGGAGATCAGATCCTGAAAGGAAACATTAATATTTCCTTCCCTGAAGACGAAATTAAATTCTCAAAACAAAATATGGTCATCGGAGTGTTTGATGAAAAGGGACAGTTGGTAGACTCGTTTGAAACTACTTTTGAAGGACCGTTTAAGCTGGCTCTTTAGGTGGCAGATGGTAGGTGATCGGTGGTAGGTTGTTTGGATCAGAAAAAGTAGTTGATATTTCCCTAATTCCCCTCCTCCGGACTATCGTGTGGACACAATTATTCCTAGTTTTATACATTTATTGTTATTTAGTATTATGACAAGAAATTTCAGGGAATTAGCCGATAAACGTT
>NZ_QGTV01000007.1:0-204243 GCF_003182335.1 Chryseobacterium sp. AG844
GTTTTTTTGTCTGTTCCAACCGTTGTAGTTACTGTATTGGTGATAAATTTCTTTACCTCACTCCCCAGGTTTGTTTCATATTTAAATTTCTGGGTGTGTCCGCCGCTCATCTTCCATGGATCACCCGGCTGGGCCACTTGCAGCACCCTGTCCAATGGAGAATTTTCAATCTCCTTTTCTGTGTAGGCATTGGCAGTCCCATAATAGGAATTTGCCGCAGTTTCATTCACAATCCCGGTATGAATGGCCGAATTGAGCGAATTGGCAGGAACAGGAAGAATATCCTTAACCTGTCTTCCAAATCCATCATAGGTAATGGGAGTCACCAGATCTTTCCCGGTAGTGGTGGCTTTTACACTGATAATCTGTTTGGGCCTTCCTAATCCGTCAAAATAGGTAATGGTTTCCGTTTTCTTGCTGCAATCCCCGCTCAGGCAGGTTTTAGAATGTATATAGTTTTCTGTAGTGCTTTGTGCATAGGCCGTCATGGCTGTAAACAGCAGACCTATTAGTTGTATTTTTTTCATGGGTGTTTACTGTTTATAGTTATACTTGAATTCTTTCACTACTTTGAAGCTATAGTTTCCGGCGTTGTCTCTTTCCCTTATCTGAACCTGTTTCAACCGGTTGGCAGTATCATAGACATAGAGTTCCCTAACTCCTGATGGTGGTGTGATGGTCGTTACTCCCACCAAGGGATCGTAGGTATATTTGGTTACCATCCCCACAGGTTGGAAGGCATCAAGAGCCAATAAGAGTTCAGCTTCTTTGGCTGGGTTAGCAGCATCTTCATTGGATTTGGCTACGATAGTACTGATCATTCCTTCGATTTGACTATAGGTAGAGCCTACCACTTTGGCAATCGGCTTGGTCTTGTTATACCCCCAGACAATACTCACCGGAGTGCCGTCTTTCTCCCTGTATTGAAGGATATTTCCTTTTTCATCGTATTTTTCATAAGATACCTCCTTAGAGGAAACAGTTGGGTTCAGAGTATCATAGGAATATTCAGACAACGGAAGCACTAAGTTTCCGGTGATAGCATGAGGCACAGCAGTGGGATAAATAGTTTCTTCACGTGAAGTTACTTTGGTGATGCCGTTTACTGTCTGCTGGGTTTTGGTTTCCAAAGGAATCCCGATCATATTTTTGGAAATCATGAGCTGGTTATTTTTCTCTTTAGCATATTGATAATAGCTTGAATAAGTATCCCCTCCTAAAACACTTTGTGTTTCAGATAATGGATAATCTTCAGTATTATATATATAATCAGTCATGGTAATTAATTTATTCTGAACTCCATTTTCGTAGAAATAAGAAGTTTCTTCCTTTTTGGAAGGTAAGGTAACTCCGAACTTCTCAAAGTTTTTATAAGGTGTAGTAAGAGCTATCGATATTCCTGTTTGGTTTAGAGCAAATTGATAGTTCGTAAAACTAAAAAACAGGGAAATCATTGAATTGTAAAAGTTATCAATCAGTTTTACCCCGTCATTTTTAATAAATTCCGACGTAGTATATTTTGTATTCGTTTCTAAAAGTATTTTTCCTGCTTCATTATATTTTTTTTCTGAAATAACCTGTCCTCTAAGGTAATCTTCATTGGGAATTGGACGAATCGGCATCTGAAGAGCCATTGTGGAAGTATTTGGATAATCCAACGGTGATCTGTAAGTATATACCGTCTTTCCATTTGTATTTTCATCTTTATCAATCTCCTGTACTGTTACATATTTATATCCCACATCAGCCCCTTGAGTCTTTTGAACAGGGAGAATATTGTAATCAGTTGTTACGTCAAAATTAGCACTGTAAATAAGAGTAGGATAGACATGTTTGTTATTATACGAATAGCTATACGTATATTTATTGATTGGTTCAGGAAATACCAGTGAACCACTGCTTTTCTGTGCATTTTCAATATTTTTATAATTGTAAACATATTTTTTCGAAGGATCTGCCGAAGAAGCATCGGCAAAATATGCAATGCTATTAATCCTTAAACCTCCCCCCTTACGTACTTTTTCTTCAATAAAAACATCTTCTACGGTTGTTGCCTCAAACCCATCTGCCGTATCACCTGGAATTGATACAGAAAAATTACCTTCCAAAGAAGCATAATAAACACCAGGTTCAAAATAAACATCGTAATTATATTCTGAATGGATTTCACTTCCTCCATCCACTCCTCCTGTCATACAGGTAGGAGGAGGTCGGTTACAGGTTTGGCTTCCATTACCTGCTTCATAGACTTTTACAAAAGTATTATCACCTGTCTTTTTATATATCTTAAAGATCCAGTTATAATAAATCAGATTTCCCAATATATAATGAAGCTTAACATATTGTGCCGTATTTACTGTGAAAAATGGTTGTTTGTAAGTAGTACTAAATTGCCCAAAATTGATATATGCCCCAAACTGTTGTGTTTCTGTATGACCTGTAACCTCTTCCATTACTGCACCATTATAGTAATGGCTGTAATCATTCGAATCAAAATCAAAAACGGTCTTTCCTTTCGTAGGGTAAGTTAAAGATTGGAGAACATCTGTTTTAACACCGCTACCTTCACCTTTGTAATATCCCCATTGATCTTTCACAAGATTACCAGTTGGAAGAGTATATTCCATCTTATATTCCTGATTTTGACCGTTAGGAGTTATTTTTGTTACTTTGTTCAACAGCATTTTGTTTTCTGTTTTCTGTTGACCGCTAGTTTGCTGGTAAGTGGTGTTAGTATATTTATAATCAAACACATACTTATCAGTATACTGAGAAATACTTTGACCAGCATAGTTAGATTGAATAGACTTCAGTTTATACATTTCTGAAGATTCCTTGTAATTTGTATCTAATCTTCCTTTTTCATAGTTGAGATAAATCGTTCCTTTTCCTATCACCTCAACGCTTGTAAGAAGCATTGTTAACATCTCATTATTCACCGTTTGAGATTCGATAGCACCAGGCATACTATCATCAGGATTATCTAACCCTCCACTAGTATTATTGGCAGTATTATAGTAATAAACATCTTTCGCAAGTCTACGGGTTATAGTAGGTGTCTCTTCAAACTTTATTACTGAGGAAAGTTCATATTTGAAAACAGCTAACGTAATATTGTTTTGATCTTCAATCTTTGTCAAATGAAAAGAAGACCAATAATTATCCATTTCATAACTTGAATCAATATTCGATTGCAAATTGACTAATCCTGTTTTAACTGTTGTAATCGACTGATGCGATTTTTCCATTGGACTGAAAATATATCGTATTCCTTTGTCATCAACTATCGTAAAAGAATTAACCACTCCTTGAGAATCTGGTGTACAGATGATCTGAAGATTATTTTTATCCAGTTTTTCTATTTTATAGTTTCCTCCGGCATCTTTCGCAATATAAAACCGACCTGACTGACCCATAAAATTATACTGATACAAATCATATTCTGTATCAAATTTCCCCAATCCTGAAGCATATTTATATTCATTTTGATCATAGGGTTCATCCCTCATCAATTTACCCGTAGGGTTATAGACTTCGTTATAAATACCAAATTTCACTTTTGGTGGAGTTGAGAATCCAATAGTTACGTTTTTTTCATCAATACCTCCTCCTCTGATAGTTCTGGATATTGTCCCACCTGCTATTAAACTCCACCCTAAACCAGTTTCTCCTGATCTGTCCTCTGGTTTGGCACTTAAAGGATGGTATTTAAGCTGTACTCCAATTCCGATTTCTGTCCCACTGGTTGACATACCTACCAATGGAATACTTATGTCAGGAATCCCTGTATAATAACTTACCGGAACTTCTTCGAACTTCATTAGATTGTTCGCAGTAGGTGCTGCAGCAAACATCTTATTAATATCACCTACATAACTTTTACTTCCACTTCCTGGTGAGGTTTGAGCATAAAGTGTATGGCTCCAAAAAGCTATTAACAAAATAATAGCTGGAATATTTTTTCTCATAAAATATGTTTATTTTTTGATCAGCTTAGAGCTGGCAGTTTTACCTGTATCTGTTTTTATCGTCACCAGATAAGCTCCCTGAATCAAAGCCTGGGTATTGATCTTAGTAACTTTATTCTTAGTCTTTAAATTCTGAAGCTGCCTTCCACTCATATCATACAACAAAATATCAGCCTCCTTAAAATCAAAGCCGATTTCTACATATGCATAATCAGATACGGGATTCGGATAGATCTTAATATCATATTTTTCGATTAACTGATCTACCTGTTTGTCTCCCAGTTTTACAATCTTCCAGTTCTCTTTCCCCAATTCTTCTGCGCTGGTTCCTGCCAGAACAATAGAACCATCTCTATTAAGTTTTAAATCCGAAAGCCTTTCTTCCTTTTTTCTTGATTCACCTTTGACGTGCTTTCTCCACTGCTCGGTACCATTCTGATCCAGGTACAGCATCCAGAAAGTTTCATCATCAGTTTGTATTCTCCCCTCAGCCTGAGTATAGCCTCCTAAAAGAATACCTTTGGAAGATTTGTCATCTGCTGAATTCAGGACGTTCATTCCCATCAGAATATCTCTGTTTCCAAAGCTGTAGGATTTTTGAAATTGCTCATTTCCGTTTGGGTCTAATACAATCAACCATAAATCCGTTCCCTCTTCTATTCCTACCGTTTTATTGCCTGATCTTTCCGATCTTGATTCTCCACCAATGATGTATCCGGCAGAAGTTAAAGCCAATGTTCTCAAGTGATCATCTCCTTTTCCTCCGAAATTCTTTTCCCATTCTACTTTTCCGGTTTTGTCGAGTTTTACGATCCAGTAGTCGCCTTCACCGAAATTTTCAGTTTGTTTCGAGGTGCGGGATACGGGGTTCGGGGTGGTTTCACGTGTACTTTCTGATGATCCCGAAACACGAACCTCGGAACTTCTGGAATAAATTCCCAATAAAGCTCCTCCATCTTTCGTTGGAATCATCTTCTCAACTTCGTCTAACCCTTTTCCGCCTAAAACTAATTGTGATAATTCTTTTCCGTCTTTGTCTAATCTAGTGATCAAAACATCTTTTGAACCGTAACCTTTAGAGGAGTTTTGTACATTGCCAGCTACAATAAACCCTTGATCTGTAGTCTGAATCACGGCTCTTGCTTCTTCATCTGAAGATGTTCCTATCGTTTTCTGCCACAATTGGTCTCCAAATTCATTGATTCTGATCAACCAGATGTCTGAGCCTCCATTAGAATCATCCTTTTTATCAAGACCTTTTCCTGAATATGACGTTCCAGAAATAAGAAAACCACCGTCCTGAGTAGTGACAGTTGAAGACAGATAGTCATGATTGTTTCCTGAAAAGTATTTTTCAAAGACCAGTTCTCCCTGCTGATTTAATTTTACCAATTTGAAATCATAGCCGTTGTTTTGCTTACTTCCAGCCTCCAGCTTCCCGCTTCCTGACTGTATAGAACTTCCTGTGATAAGGTATTGCTGATCAATGGTTGTAGTGACCTGGCTTAGAAAATCCTGGGTAGAGGATTTGATGTCCTTCTGCCATACCACTTCCTGAGCAGATAGGCCCAGGGCTGTGCATAAAGTGAATGCACCGAGATAGATTTTTTTCATTCTATGTTTTCTGAGTTAGTAATTAGTTATTAAAACGCAGCGAATTTAATACTTTTTAAGACATGAAAATCACTTTAATGTGGTATCCTGTAAATCATGCTATTTATCATTAAATTCTCTGTATATTTTTCATTCTGTTAATGCAAAAATATCTACCCGAAGCGACAAAACTTGTCGTGTTAAAATAAAAAAGGGCCAACTCAAAAGAATTGACCCTTCCAAAAAACATTAACTGTTTATTGATAGAATTATGATGTTTTATTTCCAGCCTCCACCTAAACTTTTATAGATGTCGACTACAGTGCTGAGCTGTTTTTGTTTTGCTTCTATAAGCTCCATTTTAGCATCCAATGCATCTCTCTGGTTCAGAAGAACTTCAAGATAATCTGCTCTTGAATTACGGAACAACTGATTGGCAATATCAATAGACTGATCCAGGGCTTTTGTTTCCTGTGATTTTAACTGATAATACTGATCTATGTTTTTAACTTTTGACATCAGATTGGCAACGTCCAGATAAGCATTCAGAATAGTTTTGTCATATTCGTACAACGCCTGAACCTGTTTTGCATCTGCTGTCTGGAAATTGGCTTTTATTGCACTTTTGTTAATCAGCGGACCTGCCAGTTCACCTGCCAGATTATAGGCAATTGATTCCGGCAATTTAACAAGATAGGATGGTTTGAAAGCTTCCAGCCCTAATGTTGCAGAAATTTCCAAAGAAGGATAGAATTCTTTTCTTGCAGCTTCCACATCTAATTTTGAAGCCTTTAATTCCAGTTCTGCCTGCTTAATATCAGGACGGTTGGCTAATAACTGAGATGGAATTCCGGTATATACTGTGGGAGGAATGGTAGACATAAAGTTTTCCTTGGTTCTCACAATTGGCTGCGGATATCTTCCCAGCAAAGCATTGATTTCATTTTCCTTCTCTGTGATCTGCTGGCGGATTGTATATTCTGCGGCTTTGGATTTCGCCAGTTCTGCTTCAAATTTTTTCACTGCCAGTTCTGTTGCAGCAGCAGCTTCTTTCTGAATTTTGGAAATTTCCAATGCTCTCTGCTGAAGCTTGATGTACTGCTGTATAATATCCAATTGGTTATCAAGTGCCAATAACTCATAATAATTATCCGCAACTTCTTCAATAAGATTAGACAAAACGAAGTTCTTCCCTTCCACCGTAGAAAGATAATGAGCAACTGCAGATTCTTTTTCCGTTCTGAGTTTTTTCCAGATATCAATTTCCCAGCTTGCGTTTAATCCTGCTCCAAAATTACCAAGCGGATCAGGCATTTCTTTTCCTGGTTCAATCTCTGTGGTAGCATCCCCTGCACCTTCACTGGTATAGCGCCCTGCTTTTTTCAATCCTGCTCCTACTCCTGCAGAAACAGTTGGACTCAATCTTCCTTTTTTAGCTAAAACACCACTTTTAGCAATCTCAATCTCCTGAAGAGTGATCAGCAGCTCCTGATTATTTTTTAAAGCAGTTTCAATAAGGGTTACCAGGTTTGGATCAGTAAAAAACTGTCTCCAGGGTGTGGTTCCGCTATTGTTGTTGGCATCCTGCTGCTCTTCCTGATTAAAGTTCTGAGGAATATTTTCTTTTACCTCATCTTGTATAACAGTCGCCATCGGTGCCTTACAACTTGCGAGTACAAGTGATAAGGCAATGGCGATGATTATATTTTTAGTCTTCGAATTTTCCATCATGTTCATAAGGTTCAGTTTGTTCTGTTAAAGGATTCTCTTCTTCATATCTCGCCAATCGTGACTTATCAGCAATGGTTCCGAAGATATAATACAATCCGGGGATAATCATCAATCCGAAAATAGTTCCGATTAACATCCCTCCTGCTGCTGCTGTACCAATGGTTCTGTTACCAATCGCTCCCGGCCCCGTTGCAATTACCAATGGAATTAATCCGGCAATGAAGGCAAATGAGGTCATCAAAATCGGACGGAAACGGATCGCAGCTCCTTCAATAGCAGCTTTTGCCACTGGGATGCCTTCTTCGGCTTTCTTCTGTACGGCAAATTCAACAATCAACACCGCATTTTTACCTAATAGTCCGATCAGCATAACCATCGCTACCTGTGCGTAAATGTTATTCTCCAATCCTAAAAGCTTTAAGCATAAAAAGGCTCCAAAAATACCTGTAGGCAGAGATAAAATAACCGGAAGCGGAAGGATGAAACTTTCATACTGTGCGGAAAGAATCAGGTAGACAAATCCTAAACAAACCAGGAAGATAAATATAGCTTCATTACCACGGCTTACTTCGTCTTTAGAGATACCCGCCCAGTCGATACCAAAACCTCTTGGAAGTGTTTTATCTGCAACTTCCTGAATCGCTTTGATCGCCTGGCCACTACTGTATCCGGGAGCAGGCGTTCCACTTACTTCTGCAGAGTTATACATATTGTGTCTTGTAATCTCCGATAGTCCGTATACTTTTTCAAGCCTCATAAAATCTGAGTAGGGAACCATCTGGTCTTTATCATTTTTAACATACAGCTTCAACAGGTCAGTTGGAAGTGCACGATATTGAGGGCCAGCCTGAACAATGACCTTATACGGCCTGTCAAAGCGGATGAAACTCGTTTCATAGTTGGAACCGATCAATGTAGACAGGTTATCCATTGCTTTTTCAATGGTTACTCCTTTTTGCTCTGCAAGATCATTGTCTATCCTAAGCATATATTGCGGGAAACTTGCAGAATAGAATGTAAATGCCGAACCAAGTTCCGGGCGCTTCTTAAGCTCCTTCACAAAGTCATTACTTACCTGTTCCATTTTATGATAGTCGCCACTTCCTGCTTTATCCAGCAAACGAAGTTCAAAACCTCCTGCAGCTCCATATCCGGGAACGGAAGGCGGCTGGAAGAATTCAATATTGGCTCCCGGAATATTTTTGGCTTTTTCCTCAAGCTTTTCAATAATTTCTGCAGCTGATTCTTTACGTTCTTCCCAGCTTTTAAGGTTGATCAGACAGGTTCCTGAATTGGATCCGGTACCTTCAGTCAAAATCTCATATCCTGCAAGAGAAGAAACGGATTGTACTCCGTCAATATCTTCAGATTCCCTCAAAAGCTCTCTGGCAATCTGATTGGTCCTTTCCAAGGTGGATCCCGGAGGTGTCTGAATAATGGCATAAATCATTCCCTGGTCTTCAGCCGGAATAAATCCGGAAGGTAAAGAGTTGCTCAGGAAGAATGTGCATGCACAGAATGCTAATAACAGCGGTAGTGTTATTGTCTTTTTCGTCACTGTTTTATTCAACAGCTTTTCATATCTCCCTGCTCCTTTTGTAAACAGGTTGTTGAATTTATCGAGGAAAAGAGTAACCGGAGTTTTCTTCTTAGCTTTTCCATGATTATTTCTCAGGATCAGAGCACATAATGCCGGTGTCAAAGTAAGTGCCACAACCCCAGATAAAATAATGGACGAAGCCATTGTAATGGAGAATTGGCGGTAGAATACCCCAACCGGTCCGGACATAAATGCAATCGGGATAAATACCGATGCCATTACAAGTGTAATTGCGATAATTGCTCCACTGATCTCATGCATGGCCTCTTCTGTTGCCTTTAACGGAGAAAGATGTTTTTCTTCCATCTTGGCGTGAACAGCTTCAATAACTACAATCGCGTCATCTACCACAACCCCGATGGCCATTACCAGGGCAAATAGGGAAATCATATTCAGAGTAATTCCAAAAGCGGACATGACAGCAAATGTTCCCACCAATGAAACCGGAACAGCTAATGCCGGAATCATTGTTGAGCGCCAGTCTCCAAGGAACAGGAATACTACGATAGCAACCAGAATAAAGGCCTCAAACAATGTGTGGATAACTTTTTCCATGGAGGCATCCAGGAATCTTGAAACGTCATAACTGATGTCATAATGCATTCCCTTAGGGAAGTTATTTTTTTCAAGATCTTTCATCAATGCTTTCACATTTTTGATAACGTCACTTGCATTGGATCCATAGGATTGTTTTACGGTGATCGCAGCTGAAGGTTTTCCGTTCAATGTGGAATAAATATCATACATGGAACTTCCAAACTCAATATCGGCAACATCTTTCAGTCTTACAGATTCTCCGTTCGGTTTTGCTTTTAAAATAATGTTTCCGTAATCTTTTTCATTATTGAAACGACCAGGATATTTTAATACGTACTCGAAAGACTGAGAGCGTTTTCCTGAACTTTCACCTGTTTTCCCAGGAGAAGCTTCCAAACTCTGCTCATTCAGAGATTCCATTACTTCATCTGCTGAAATATTATAAGCTGTTAACCTGTCCGGCTTAAGCCAGATACGCATGGCATATTCACGGGTTCCCAGGATATCTGCAAAACCGACACCACTTACCCTTCTCAATTCAGACATTACATTGATATCTGCATAGTTGAAAAGGAATTTCTGGTCAGCTTTAGGATCATCACTGTACAGGTTAATATACATCAACATGTTGGGTTCTTCACGCGTGATTTTTACTCCTTCACGTACTACCAGAGGCGGAAGTTTATTAACTACTGAAGATACACGGTTCTGCACGTTTACTGCAGCTACATTGGGATCCGTACCCAGATCAAATACAATCTGAATGGAAGCTTCCCCGTCATTTCCGGCATCTGAAGTCATGTATTTCATACCGGGAACTCCATTTAATCCTCTTTCTAAGGGGATTACTACGGATTTAATCAACAGTTCGTTGTTGGCTCCGGGATATTCTGCGGTGATATTTACTTTAGGCGGAGAAATGGAGGGAAACTGTGTCACCGGAAGTTTTACCAATGACAATATTCCCATAAATACAATAATCAATGAGATTACTATGGACAGAACTGGTCTGCGAATGAATTTCTTAAACATACTGTTTCGTTTTAGAGACCACTACTCTGCTTTTAGTTTCAATGATTGAAGAACTTTCTTAGGATCCTGGAATTTTGTTTTCACTTTCTGATCATCCTTTACTTTCTGAACGCCTTCCAAAAGAATCTGATCGCCTTTTGAAATTCCTGATGCCACTACATACAAGTCCGGAAGTTCATAGGCTACTTTGATATTTCTGGATTTAGCTACTCCATTTTTATCAATCACAAATACATATTTCTGATCCTGAATCTCATAGGTTGCTTTCTGCGGAATGATCAATGCATTATGAACCGGCATTGACATCTGTACTTTTCCGGTTTCTCCGTTTCTCAGAAGTTTATCAGGATTAGGGAATTTGGCACGGAAAGCAATATTTCCTGTTTCATTATCAAATTCTCCTTCAATCGTCTGAATTTCTCCTTTTTGTGTATACATTTCTCCATTGGCTGTAATCAGAGAAACCTGGCTGCTGCCACGGTCTGAAGCATGAGTCTGATAGCTCAGATATTCCGGTTCAGAAACATTGAAATAGGTATAGATACTTGTATTGTCTGACAATGAGGTCAGCAAATCGCCTTCATCTACAAGGCTTCCCAGCTTCAAAGGAATTCTGTTGATAATACCGGAAAACGGTGCTTTGATGTCAGTAAAGGAAAGATGGATCTGAGCCAGTTTCATTTCTGCATTGGCAGCATCCAGCTTGGCTTTTGCCATTGCTCTTTCATTTTTAGAAACTATATTGTTTCCTGCTAATGTACTTGCGTTTTTCAGCTCAATGGAAGCCTGTTCCACTTCTGCTTTTGCTTTTAATAATTCTGCCTGATACAATTTAGGCATGATCCGGAACAATGTTTGTCCGGCCTGTACGTACTGGCCTTCATCTACAAAGATTTTTTCCAGGAAACCTTTTTCCTGAGCTCTCACTTCAATGTTTTTTACAGATTGAATCTGGGCTACATATTCTTTATTGATTACGGTATCCATTACCACAGGAGATGTCACCGGATATACGGTAACTTCTTCTTTTTCTTCTTTTTTCTTATTGCAGCCAACTGCCAACAGAAGGACACTCAGCGCAATTCCCGAAACAACTCTCTTTATCATAATTCTAGAGTTTATATAAATCGTTAATGTTTTGATAGAATAAAACGGTAATAAAAGCGGTACGATGTGATGATTACCGGCATACACAGCGTAAAGTATTTCTACCCGGAATCAGGCAGAAAATCAATAAAAACGGGGAATTCTTAAATTCTAATGGAACGGATAAGAATGAATCTTTTGGTAGATAGGCCAAGAACAAAACCATGAATATCCGGTTTTGACCGCTTACAACTTTTCAATCCAAAAATATAAACAAGACTGAAAACTCCGGCAAAAACAACAATAGCCTGCCATACATCAGACAGCTGGAAATCGTTTTCGGTAAGTTCTAAAGTGGAATTGTCTACATTATCTGCCATTTGCTGAATAGAGAGCTTTTCAAAAGTCTGATTCAGGCGGTTGGCTCTTTTGGGCATATGATGAGAAACATGACCGGAATAGTCATTTCGAAGCGTTTTAACGTTGAGTCTGCTTTCCACTACAAAGAGCAGAAAAAGACCGGTTAAAAAGTATACTATAAAGTTTCTCATTTTGAAGTTGCAAATGTACACCCAGATTATGATACTATCATAGCAGATTAACAAAATTTAACTCTCCTTTAAAATACCTGAAAATAAAAGGATGAAAAGTATTTAATATTTCCTTTATTTAAGCATAATTCAAGCAATTCTAATCTTTCATCTGTGCTCATTTAAAATTTCAAATATTAAGCCACTTTTTCGGATTTAAGGAAATTTTAATTTTAATGCTGTTGCTTTTTTGAACATTTCCGAGTATCCCGGTATTCTATTCTGCCCCCTCCCTTATCCAAACCTAAACTTCATCATAATTTCAGATTATTAACATTAACTTATTGTTGTTCTCTTCTTTTTGAGTTATTTTTGCCAAAAATTTACACAACAAATGAAAAATGAAGAAAAACTACTTTATCCTTCTGGAAAAAAATCCTTTTAAAAATCCTGAATTAACAAGGTTTATCCTAAATTTTCCACAATAATTATTACTTTCTGTTTCGTGAATTCTGTTTCAAAAAACTGTGAGTTAAATGAGCTAATATTTTAATTATCTGTTAGTTTATGAAAAATTAACACATATTTATTAAAAATATTTGTAAATTTATATAGCATTAATATCATAATTCATGAAACACTTTAAAATCACTTATCACTATGAAAAATTTATTATTACCAATCCTTTTTGGATTGACCATTATTTCCCTAACAGCGTGTAAGCATCCCGGAAAAGAAGCTGAAACCATTACCGCTGCTGCCCCAGAAAATACAGATGACATTTCAAAAAATGTGTATGTTGACAGTTATGGAGAAAAAATAGAAGTGACCATCAACAATACCAAAAATACAGCAACAATACATTTAAACGGTAAAACTTTTGACCTCAAAAAAAGTGATGCTTTACCTGAATATACAGCCTCCAATGAAGAGTATCAATATTCTGATATTAAAGGCAATATCACTTTCCTGAAAAAGAATGTAGATATGGTTCTGTTTCATCTTAAACAGGCAAAAAAAGAGTCTGGTCCCGCAAAAATGGCATCGTATTAGCATAGGGATTAGCAATTCATATTAAAAAAATAAACATTATGAAAAGTTTATATTATTATTTTTCAGCACTTGTTATCGCAACATTTTTAGTTGTTTCGTGTACAACACAAAATGCTCAAAAAGCGACGACTGATATAACAGGAAAAACGTGGAAACTTACGGAACTTAACGGGAAACCGATTGAACTGAAGAATCCTAAAAACAATCCTTATTTCAAACTTGAAATGGATGGAATGAGATATCAGGGACATGCAGGATGTAACGGTTTAGGAGGGACATTTGAGATCAAACCTGAGGTAATGAGAATTAAGTTCAATCAGGGAATGTCTACCATGATGGCTTGTGAAGATCTTGATATTGAAAATCAATTTACGAAAGCAATCCTGGCAGCAGATAATTATTCTGTAAACGGAAATACTCTTACATTAAACAAAGCAAGAATGGCTCCTTTAGCTAAATTTGTTCTTCAGTAATTGAATCTCACTTAAATAAAAAAATAAAGACGCCCTATTTATACGGCGTCTTTCTTATTTATCTTCTTTTATTGTAGATCATATAGCATATCAGAAGGCTGACATTGACCAGAACAGCAAATGCGTTTGACAAAATAATGGGAAGTTCATCTTTTGCAAAGCCATACCATACCCACAAAGAAAGCCCTGAAATTAGAACCAGCAGCATGAGTAAGGAAATATCTTCCACATTTTTTTCTCTGATTACTTTGACAAGCTGTGGAATCATTGAAATGGAAGTGAGAACTCCGGCAACGATACCTAATATATTTTCATCCATAGATTTTCAGTTTGGAAATTGATACTAATATAAGTTATTGAAATCTTTTCCATGAAACTTCTTCATGCAATGGAACATCTTCTTCAATAAAACGGAATAAATCTCTTGCAAAATAGCAACCGTTGAGGATACCACGGGCACCAAGCCCGTTAAAAACGTAAAGATTACCGAATGTTTCATGTCTTCCAATGATGGGTCTTCTGTCTTTTACTGTGGGGCGGAATCCAAAATGTACTTCTTCCACTTCAAAATCATAAGGATAAAATTCTGAAAGTCCCTTCACCAATTGGTCAACTGCTGATTCATCAATGTGATGGTGAAGCTGCTCTCTGTCATAAGTTCCACCATAAAAATACAGTCCGTTTCCGGTTGGAAATAAAAAATGTTTTTTCTTAATGGTTATGTTTTCAGGAATTGGCTGGGAAAGTTTCACCCTGATGTGGTGGCCTTTGTTAGGATTCACGGTGATCTCCGAAAAATAGGGATTGTCTTTCACCCCCATTCCTTCACAGAAAATAATATTTTTGAAGGTATAATCTTTATAAGTGGATTCAGAAGGATTTAATTTTGAATAATCAAATTTTTCCTTTATCAATTGATCATTTTTTTCAAAATAATTGAATAAACCATTAAAAAATCCATTAACATTCAATCTAGCAGATTGATTCACCTTTCCTGTAAGAAAGTCGTTTTTTACCACCTCTAAACGATCAAAATTCTGATCAAGAAAATTCGACAATTCTTCATTTGCTGATTTTTTCAGCCATAAATTCTGTTCATTCTCATCATGAAAAATTCTGTGAATAGGAGCATTGATCAGATAATTTTCCCCTGTATATGATTCTATTTCTTTAAGACTGTCTTTTAGAAAATCTATTTGTTCCTGCGCTTTCCAGAATGTGGTAAACTTCTTCAGGACCACAGGATTGATAATTCCTGCTGAAACCTGGGAAGCACTTTTTCTTCCTTCCGTAAAGATGACAAAGGATTTATTATTTTTAATTAACTGGTGAGCCAGAAAAAGTCCTGCATATCCGTCTCCTACAATAATATAATCTACATTTTTCATAATAAAAAAAACCTGAGTAAAAATACTCAGGTTTTCTATAAATATCAAGTGAAATCTAGTAATTCCACATATCATTTTCCATGTCAAGAATCTGTGCTTTGATTCTGTCGCTTTCTTCCAGCTGCTCCTCAGCATTTCTAGGAATATAGTCTTTAATAGTACCATCTCCTAAACCGCTTGAAGATTTGTAGATAATAGAAGAGAATCTTCTTGCATTGATAACATCATCGAAAGATAAGTCAGCAGAAGAATTTTTTCTATTGAAAACATAGTTGTTTGCTAAAATATCACGAGCACTTGGATAATAAATCCAGAACAAGTCGATCAGTTCATCAGCACCAGCTAAAGGTTGACCATCAGGACCAATTCTTCCAACAGATGTCGGATCCGGACCCATAGCTGCGATACCAAGCGGTCTGTATTTCATCTGACCATCTCTTTTATCGATAAACCACATACCCATCACTTTAAGAACTTTTACTTTATCAGTAGTTGTTCTGATGATATCTGTTAATCTTTTCTTCTCGTCTTCTGTAAGTGTTCTTCCAGAGTTAAGGATATCGATAGCTTCTTCGTCAAGTCTTACACTTTCCAATCTTTTCTGAATGGCTTCCGGTGAAAGTCTGGTAACGAAGTTTTCGTCATCATAAACTTCTTTGATGTCACCTTTAAGGGCTCCATCAAGTAATAATTGATATAATGATCTTGTAGAGCTGGAAAGAAGACCATCCGGATTGTCATAATAAAACGGCTGGTTGATCTTATCATTCATATCAATGATTTCCCAAACAAACATACTTTTGTAAATATCCTTGTCATCAACGAAACCATATTCAAGAGGCTTTACTTTATTGCTGATAACAGTATCCCCTGCTTTTCTCATTGATTCAGCTCTCATTTGTCTGAATTCCTCAGGAGAAGCAGCATTCAGAATAGTCTGGGAAAAAGCGAATCCCGAAACTAAAACTAAAAGGGTGCTAATATATTTTTTCATAATATGATTTTACAAATTAACCTTATTGAACATTAATAATTACAGGTGAAATTTCCTTAAGTCTCTGGTTACCCAATCCTGTAGCCGTAGCCTGAATATCATAAATCTGAACTACATCACCAGGTCTAAGGTTTCTAAGCATACCTTCTGCTCCTGATAGTGAGCTACCTTGAATCAGAGTACCTGCTTTTCCTGGAAGCTTAATAATAAAGCTATTAACAGTGAATGAAACAGGGAAGTCAAAGTCTGGTAAAGTAGCAGAAACAATCTGGTTAGGAATAGAACCTACCGGCATAAAGTTTACAGCTTTACCTCTGATCTGACCTTGTGGTCTAGGGATATTCTTAATTCTATATTCAAATACCTGAGAAACTGTTTTACCATATGGATCTGTTCCTGATAATGTTAACTTCACTACATTTCCTGTTGTAGGAGTAACATTCCATTTACCCTGACCTGTACTCTTCACAGTAGCTCCTGCTGCAGATAATGAAAGTTTAGAATTGTCAGCACCTAAGATTGATCCTGAAACAGGGTTCTCAAGTCCTCTATACATTACATTCATCTTATCGGCAGAAAGTAATAATCCTTTTTCAAGTTTTACTTCTCTTGGTCCTGCAATTACATTATAAGTATGTGTCCAAGGGAAAGACTGAGGTTTCCCTGAAGCATCTGTTAATGTAATCGTACCTCCTAATTTATGTTCACCAATTCCAGAACCTGAAATTTGCATAACACCTTTACCGTTTTCTACTCTGCTTACTCCAGAGATGCTGATCTTGTTACTGTTAGAATAAGTTCCCAGCATTACTTTTACTTCAGCCTGTTTTCCTGCCTGGATATCTACCGGACCTGAAACAATAGGCTCATAGCTTGAGAATTTAATATTCGCATCTACTTTTTCCTGAAGTAATAGTGCCAATGCATCAGACTGAACGTTTCTGGCATCATTTTGGATAATTTCCAAATTAGATATCGCAGCGATTAGCGGCTGATGGTAAAATTTATTCTGAAACCAGGTCTTTTCATTGGGAGATGTTCCTTTAGGATACTCCGCAATAAGAGACTTATTGGCTCTCGCTACTAAATCCTGTAACTGGGCATTGCTTCCGAAAGTAGCATTGATGTAGTTTCTTACATCATCAATTTTAGCTTTCAGATCCAGTGCATTCTTTGATGGAGTATTTTCATCTCCTTCCTTAAAGAAATATTCAGTAGTCGCTTCATTATTGTTAAGTGCAGCAAAGTTTTCACTTACATCAATATCCTTTCCTGTTTGAGGATCCTTATCGTGAAACTCAGATTGTTTTTTCAACAAATCTTTAACATCCTGAGCAGATTTCACCAATGCATCAATTTTGGTTTTCAGTACTTTGTACTGAGCCCAAGGCTGTGCGTAAGTATCAGGAACTTGCTGAGCTTTAGCTTCCAACGTTCTCTCAAAGATCTTCTCGTTCTTTCTTTCTGTTAAAGTTCTGGTTTCATTCAATGCTCTGGTAGAGTCATAGTATGATCTGATGATTTCTGCATCAATATTTAGGGCCATCATCGCGATGAACACCAAATACATCAGGTTGATCATCTTCTGACGAGGGGTCTGTTTTCCTTGTGCCATTCTCTTTTCTTTGTTTTTTGATTAAGTAGTTAAATTTAGAAATGGTTAGGAATTAAGACTTCATAGCAGTTAGCATACCACCATAAACTCTATTTAAGTTATTAAGATTAGATGTTAAACCTTGTAGCTCTTGGTTGAATTTTTCAGATTGCTCTGCAGATTTCTGCATATCAGCAACATACTTGTTAGCAAATTCAGATTGTCTCTTACCGCTTTCAAGCTGCATTGCATACAGTGCATTCATACTTTCCATATGCTGAGCTGCTTTATTCAACTGGTCGTTATATTTATGAGTAGAAGCAGATACGTCAACAGTCTGATTGATCTGATCAACAGAGTTTGAGAATTTATCAATTCCTGTTCTTAATCTTTCAAATAATTGAACGTCTAATCTGGCATCTTCAAGCATTTTATCCAATTTGCTGGAAAGAGAGTTTTCCAATTCAGCAAATTGAGCGCTTGTATTTTTAGTTGTTACATTAGAATGTAAAGGATTTGGATTCGCATGTTTATCTAATAACTCAGGATAAACATTTTCCCAGGCATAAGACTCTTCAGTTTTTGGAGGGTCAAATGCAAAGATGATAAAGATAATAGCCTCAGTAATAAGTCCTACAGTAAGCGCGATGTTACCATTAATAGGTCCTAAGGTAATGTGAGTAATTTTAAGCCAAGCTCCAAGAATTACAATTGCAGCACCGAATGAATAAAAGAAATTCATCCAAGCATCTTTAGTCTTAAACATATTGAGTTAGTTTTTTTAATGTTAAATAAAATTGTTATTGAAAATTGTCTGATTAGTTATCTGTTAACTCTTCTTGGTTTAACGGCTGCTTCAGGAATGTCCTGTACAGTTCTGAATCCGATATAGCTTCTTGCGGAATCTTTTCTTTCCCAATCTCTCGCACCTGTCATCAGTGCATATCCTATATCTTTCCAAGATCCACCTCTTACGGATTTCTTCGTATCCTTTTTATCCTTAGTAGAAGGATTTAATGTAGAAGTGAATCCAGCTGAAGAGTTGTTAAAAGAAGATAATGTCCATTCAGAAACGTTTCCAGCCATATCAAATAACCCAAACCCATTTTTCTTAAATTTCTTAACTGGAGCTGTATATGTATAAGTACCTTTTTTCTCGTCTTCCATGTAGTTACCTCTCTTAGGCTTGAAGTTGGCAAGGTAGCAACCTCTGTCATCCATTAAATATGGACCACCCCAAGGGTAAGTAGCATTTTGCATACCACCTCTGGCAGCATATTCCCATTCAGTTTCTGTTGGAAGACGGAATACTAATGGTTTTTGTTTTTTTCTTTTTAAACTTTCGTTGTAATCTGATTTCAATTTAGATCTGAAGTTACAATAAGCCCTTGCCTGATCCCAGGTAACCCCGACAACAGGATAGTCTTTATAAGCCTTGTGCCAGAAATACTGTTCAAACAATGGCTCATTGTAAGCAAAGTGGAAATCTTTTACCCAAACTGTAGTATCAGGATAGATCGCGATACTTTCACTTTTCAGGTAGTTAGCTCCTCTTTCGTTATCTGCAACAGCAGCGTCCATATCTCCCCAACGGTAAGTATATTTCAGCTTACTTACATCTAAAATTCTTTCGTTTCCAATTCTTGAAGAAGAAGGCAGATACATAGATTCTAAAACTTCTGCGTATTCTACATCCGGATATTTTGATGTGCTCCAGTGTAAAGGGATTTTCCAATCTAATCTTTTGCTGGCATCATAGCTTCCGTCTTCACGGCCGCCCTGGCCTTCCATATATTCTTGATAAGGTGTTAAATTTTCTTCTTTTTTAGCAAGGTATGCGTAATCTCCTATGCTTGCTCCTTTACGTCCACCTTCGTCACCACCTTCTCCGGCAGCTTCAGCTAGTAAAGTTCTTGCGATAGAGTCTCTTACATAATTGATAAATACTCTGTACTCCGCATTGGTAGTTTCTGCTTCATCCATGAAGAAAGAAGAAACAGTAACTGTCTTCAATGATGCTTTTTCAGGCGTATTTGTCGGATCCTGGTCTGCTAAACCAGCAACAAACGAACCTGCAGGAATTGCGACCATTCCGTATGGTCTTTCCGCAACAAATGATTTAGTTTTTTCTCTTGGTATCAATTCTCCTTTTGTTCCTGGCTTCCCTACAGAAGAGCTGCCACCACCTGAACAAGATACCGATGCTACCGACGCAGACAATAATAAAAGAAATATCCTTTTCATGTTAATTTTTATAATTAAGCCGTAAATATATAATTTTTTTAAGAAACTTTTAAGATTTTTTTTGAAATAACGGAAGAAATCTAAATTTATTTTATTTACAACAACTTTTTATTCCACGGTAACAGATTTTGCAAGGTTTCTCGGTTGATCTACGTTGGCTCCTCTATATACTGCAATATAATAAGCAAGCAGTTGAAGAGGTACGGAAGCAACGATTGGAGAGAAACATTCTGAAGTTTCAGGGATTTCGATAACATAATCTGCCATTTCGCTCACCTGACGGTCTCCTTTATTTACTACAGCGATAATTTTACCTTTTCTCGCTTTAATTTCCTGAACGTTACTCACAATTTTATCATAGTGGCCTTTTCTAGGCGCTATAATTACAATCGGCATGTTTTCGTCGATCAGGGCAATCGGACCGTGCTTCATTTCTGCAGCCGGGTATCCTTCTGCATGGATATAAGAAATTTCTTTTAATTTTAATGCTCCTTCCAGGGCTGCAGGATAATTGTATCCTCTTCCCAGATAAAGGAAATTGGTAGCTTTCACAAAATCTTTTGCAATATTCTGCGTAAGCTCATGAGTGGTATTTAACACATCTTCAATTTTCTTAGGAATAGCATCAAGCTCAGCAATTAAGCTCATAAATTCAGCGTTTCCTAAGTTTCCGTTGTGTTTTCCTAATTTAAAGGCAATTAAAGTAAGAATGGTAAGCTGTGCTGTAAATGCTTTGGTAGAAGCAACCCCGATTTCCGGGCCAGCATGGGTATACGAACCTGCATCTGTAATTCTTGCTATAGAAGAATCTACAACATTACATATACCATATATAAATGCACCTTTTTCTTTTGCTAATTTTAAAGCAGCCATTGTATCAGCGGTTTCTCCGGACTGAGAAATAGCAATTACCACATCTTTATCTGTAATGATCGGGTTTCTGTATCTGAACTCTGATGCATATTCTACTTCAACAGGGATTCTTGCATATTCTTCAATCAGATATTCTCCGATAAGACCTGCATGCCATGAAGTACCACAGGCAATGATAATAATCCTGTTGGCGTTTTTGAATTTCTCAACATGATCCCAGATTCCTGCCATTTTAATAACTCCTTCATCTACAAGAAGTCTACCTCTCATTGTATCGTGTACAGATTTAGGCTGCTCGAAGATTTCTTTAAGCATGAAATGCTCGTATCCCCCTTTTTCTATCTGTTCAAGGCTTAATTTAAGCTCCTGAATTTCAGGCTCAATTTTAGAGTTTTCATTGATGGTTCTGATATCTACTCCGTTTTCAAGAGAGATCGTTGCCATATGTCCTTCTTCAAGATATATAGCTTCTTTTGTAAATTCTACGAAAGGAGAAGCATCAGAAGCGATAAAATATTCTTTATCTCCGATTCCGATTGCTAAAGGAGATCCTAATCTTCCTACGACCAATACACCTGGATAATCTTCATGAAGTACAGTGATGGCATATGCTCCATATACTTCATTCAATGCATATCTCACTGCTGTAGGGAAATCAATTTCAGGATTAAGATCCATAAAATACTGGATAAGGTTTACCAATACTTCAGTATCTGTCTCTGATTTGAAAGTGAATCCTTTTTCAGTAAGCATTGTCTTAATGGTATCATAGTTTTCAATAATACCATTGTGTACAATTGCAATTTTCCCGTTGTTTGACAAGTGCGGATGGGAGTTTCTGTCACTTGGAACTCCATGGGTTGCCCAACGGGTGTGTCCCATTCCAATTTTAGACTTTCCTTTTAGCTCTTTGGAAATATTCACCAAATCCTCCACTTTACCTTTTGTTTTTTCTACTTCCAGCTTGTTATCTGAACCTTCTAAAACAATTCCGGCACTGTCATACCCTCTATATTCCAATCTTCTAAGACCATTAATTACAATTTCATAAGCGTCTTGAAATCCTGTATATCCTACTATTCCGCACATATTTTATTTTGTATAGTGTTGTTTGTTGTTCTATTTTTTCGTTCCATAAGTCACCAATAACTGGATTCTCTTCGGATTCGTATTGGTTTTATCTACTCCTGTAAGAATAATTCTGTTCATATCAAATGCTCTTGTTGTATTACGAACTCCTAAAAGGGTTCCTGTAGCATTGGCAGCAAATGTTCCTGCGCTGATTATTAAAGGTTTATTAACAACCAGCTGTTCAGTTCCATCTACTGTTTCTTTCTTCCCTTCTACAAGATCCTTAACTGTTTTTGTTACGACAAAATCATAATAACCTGGCTCAGGTTTATCTTTAAAATAATACAATCCAAGTCCGTTGGTAAGATCTGAAGTGAACGCCAGTTTTTTGTAATCAATTTTACCACCAGCATCTAATGTATTGGTTAAAAGTGAAAATCTGCGGTCTTCGGTAGAACCTGTATTTTTCCATGTCGCAGCATCAAGATAGATTCTGATTTTAGCACTTACAATACCTGCTTTATCTTTAACAAAAATATCCTTAAGCTTTGCAATCGTCTCATCTTTTATCTTAACTACCACTGAAGGTCCTCCCATTCCCTGAACAAAAAGTCTTTCATCACCTTCACTAGGATTACTTGCAGCCAATGCAGCCGCAACAGATGATCCGGATCTGCTGTATTCATACAGACCGAGATGCGCATTAGAACCTCCTAAGTTGAAATTAAGGGTTGTCTGTGGTCTTGTTGTTGTTCCGTTCTCTGTTTTATCATATTTATAATACATGATAAGCTGTAAATCATTAGGAGAGAACTGGTAAAGATATTTATCCGTTTCATCTACTGAAATTTTTATTCCTTTAAAATATCTGATGAAGTTGGAAGCATCCTGAAGCTCAGGTTTTCCTTTTTTATCAAGAATATGAGTCTGGAAAAAGTCCGTATTACTCAACTTCATTCTGAATCCTAAGTTTCCGGTAAATACAACTGAGTTGTCAGATTTTTTAGTGATAGATGTAGAATTGATAGTACCGTCAAATACTCCTGATCCCAGCAGTTCACCAGTACTTATTGTTTTATTGGAACGTTTGAAACTGTCATCATTTGCATCGATGAACGTGGTTACTTCATGTACGTTGATTTTCATTGATTTTGAACCTGCTGTTTTACCGTATTTACGAACAGGGTACATTTTCTTTTCAATGGAAACTGCTGTAGCAACTCCATCTACCGGGAAATCAGTTTTCTCAAATGTTTTTGTTTTTAATGAATCGCCTTCAAAGAAGTAGGTATTCGCAGCAGTATTTGCAGGTGGTCTCACTACAAGAACTACAGAATCTACTTTTGGATTCGCTCCGTTAAAATCATAATTATCTACCGGCATTCTCAGTTGAGTAACATAAGAAGCTTTCTGCATTCCAAACTGGTTTTCAGTAAATGCTCCAAGAACACCTACATAGGAAGCCGCACCAGATTCGCTTACCGCACTGATCAGTCTGGCAGCATCACTTCTGATTGAATCGTTGTTACTATAATTGTATGCGATAACGGGATATGCAATTTCATTACCTTGTGCTGCATCATCATTAAACAACTGCTCACCAAGAGAATCCGGATCCGGTTCACAGTTATGAAGGAATGTACTTCCGAAAAACGCCATCAAAAGTATGGCGAAGGTCCTTTTAAGATTATGAGTCATTAAAAATGTGTTTTTTAATAAAGTTGATTTATTGAATCTATGTCCAGATACTCTGATTTTTGGGTAGCAGTTTCGTTGAAAGCCTTATCCAGATCTTCATCCAGAAACTCATCACCTTTCACAACGGCATCTACATAGTTCATACTTTCGATAACAAAACTTTTAATCGTTGGGTTATCTAACGCTTTTAATCCTGAAATATTATCAAACTGCAGTTTTTCGTCAATCTTTTTATCCAGGTCGGCATCTTTCTCATTGTAAAGAGAAAGTATAATTTTTGCGTCTTTGAAATAAGTATCTGATTCGTAGTACGTTTTAAGATAAATTGGAACAAAAGAAGACATCCATCCATTTAAATGGATAACATCTGGTACCCAGTTTAGTTTCTTAATGGTTTCAATAACACCTCTGGCAAAGAAAATAGCTCT
Source organism: Chryseobacterium sp. AG844 (assembly GCF_003182335.1). Classification (NCBI taxonomy): domain Bacteria; kingdom Pseudomonadati; phylum Bacteroidota; class Flavobacteriia; order Flavobacteriales; family Weeksellaceae; genus Chryseobacterium; species Chryseobacterium sp. AG844. The sequence goes on from NZ_QGTV01000007.1 coordinate 23,894, forward strand.
TTCGTCATTGTCTTCAAAAGGGTTTCCTTCATCGTCGAAATAATATTGTTTTCTTTTGAAGTATTCTTCATTGTCAATAAAGTAAACCTGAAGTCTTTCCCCCGGAAGAGACGCTACTTTAATGATCAGAGGCTGATCCAGATCATTGATAATAATATTCATCCCTGAAAGACGGATTACTTCATGAAGCTGGAATTTTCTCTCACTTATTTGTCCAAATCTTGGCATAAAAACTCTTACATCATTGCCTTCTTGGTGCATCTTAAGTGCCATTTTGTTTACCACTGCAGCCATATTTGTATCTTCCTGATATGGATACATCTCTGTAGTAATGTACAGTATTTTTTGATTCGGCATAAACTTTCTATCTAATTTTTGTAAAAATGCTTTAATGTGCAAAATTACAAAAAAACATCCAACATTATTTTAATTAACATTTTTTTACGAAAATTCCCTTTTCAAATTATTAAAACCACATATTATTATGCGATATTTTTAGTATTTTTGAAATAGTATTAAAATAAACTATGGAAGTTCTAAAAAACAGAAAAGTCCTTCAGGATTTCATTGAAAGACAGAAAGAAATGGGAAAAAGAATTGGCTTTGCCCCTACCATGGGTGCCCTTCACAAAGGCCATCTTTCTCTGTATGAAGAGGCAAGAAAGGAAAATGATCTTGTTATTTCTTCGATTTTTGTAAATCCAACTCAATTTAACAATCCTGAAGATCTGGAAAAATATCCAAGAGATGTCAACAGAGATATATTGATTCTTCAGAATTCTGGCCTTGTAGATGCAGTTTATATTCCGGAAGTAGCAGATATTTATCCTGAGAAAGCCGAAAGCCAGCGATATGATTTTGACGGACTGGAAAATGAGATGGAAGGTAAATCAAGACCGGGCCATTTTGACGGCGTAGGAACTGTTGTGGAAGAACTTTTCAGACAGGTACAGCCTGATAATGCTTATTTTGGTGAAAAAGATTTTCAGCAGCTTGCTATTATTAAAAAAATGGTAGAGAAAAAGCATCTTCCTGTTAAAATAACCGGAGTTCCTATTTACAGGGCAGAAAACGGACTGGCGCTAAGCTCAAGAAATCAAAGACTTCATGAAGACCGGAGAGAAGCCTCTAAAGTAATTTATGAGACTTTAAAAAAAGTAAACGACTGGTTCAGAACGGTTACGATTCCGGAAATCAAGGAAAGAGTAGCTGATATTTTTGATGATCAGCAGGGAATGAAACTGGAATATTTCCTGATTGCTGATGAAAAAACATTACAGGAGACTGATTTTTTCTATAAAGACAGAAGCTTCAGAGCATTTATTGTAGTGGTAGTAGATGGTGTAAGATTAATTGACAATATGCATCTGGATTAATCTTTCCAGATTTAAATATCAGATCCCTGACTTAGGTCGGGGATTTTTTTATTGAATAAAGTAAGGCAAACATTATTTTACAACCTTGATGCATACAAAAATCAAAGGCCTCCTGAAGGAAGCCTTTGAAACACCAAATCACAAAATATTAATATGAAAAAAATTTACTTTTCAGTAAACTTGTGACCCGGCTGGGATTCGAACCCAGGACCCATACATTAAAAGTGTATTGCTCTACCAGCTGAGCTACCGAGTCGGCCACAATTAAAATGAAATAAATTTCAATATTAATTATAAAATTTTCTTTGCAGTGCCTGCGACTGGACTCGAACCAGCACATCCTTAGGAAACCACCCCCTCAAGATGGCGTGTCTACCAATTTCACCACGCAGGCAATAAAATCACAAATTAAGTAATTATTATTGCTAGTGACCCGGCTGGGATTCGAACCCAGGACCCATACATTAAAAGTGTATTGCTCTACCAGCTGAGCTACCGAGTCGGCCACTTGTGCAACAAGTTTTCATTTAAGTAATGTCCCTTGTTTTAAGTGGTGCAAAGATATGACTTTTTTCTTTATCTCAAAACTTTTTCGCAAATTTGTTCAAAAAAAATTCATGGTAATTTCATTGATCGGATACATGGGAAGTGGCAAATCGCACATTTCCAAAATATTAAGCGAAAAAATCGATTTTAAATTAATTGACCTCGATAAAGAGATTTCCAGAAGAAATAAATTAACCATCCCCGAAATTTTCGAGAAAAAGGGAGAGATTTACTTTAGAAAACTGGAAAGGGAGGCACTTGAAGAGATATTGGCTTCTGAAGAAAATGTAGTTTTAAGTCTTGGCGGAGGAACCCCGGTGTATTATAATAACATGGAGATCATTAATCACAACTCCAAGAGCGTTTTTTTAAGAACCGGAGTGGGAACACTGGTGGAAAGACTTTCAAAGCAGAAAGAAAAAAGGCCGCTGATTGCCAATATATCAGATGAAGACCTTCCGGAATTTATTGCCAAACATTTATTTGAAAGAAATCAGTTTTACAGCAAAGCACAATTCACTGTCGGGACAGATTCCAGAGAACCGGAAGACATCGTTAACGAAATAATAGAAAAGCTCTATCTCTAGAGCTTTTTTACTTTTTATATTAATCTTCATCCTCACCTTCACTGCCGGTCTCTCCGAAGAAATCATCCCAGTCTGTAAAATCGGAGTCGATATCGTTGCCTACATATTCATCCATTTCTCTTCTGTCTTTTTTGGTAGGCCTTCCCTCTCCTTTGTTTCTGTAATAATCCTGTGACATTTTACGAAGTTTCAGCAATTCGTATTGTTCTTTGTCTGTGACGTCCTGAATGTGAAGAGGCACCAGCTTGGCTCCAATTCTGCTTTTGGGGATCTGAATTACCTTTATTTTATAATCAATCTGATTCTTACGGATTTTGATCGTATCTCCTTCTTTTACTTCTTTAGACGACTTTACGGCAGACGTTCCTATAGAAACTCTGTTCTTTTTAATCTCCTCTGCTGCAATACTTCTCGTCTTATAAAAACGAATGCTCCATAAAAATTTATCTATTCTCATATTTTTTTATACTTTTGCCGTTATATTATTTGTAAAGTAATTAAAGTTTTTTGAAATGAAAAAAATATTTTTATATATCCTTGCAGGATCTTTGTGTTTTTCTGCTTGTAAGAAAGATGATGATGTATCAACCTATGTAGAGCCGGAAGATGTTGCTACGCAAAACACGTATGATGATCAGGCCATTAAGAAGTTCATGGATGAGAATTATCTGGATGCACAGGGTAATATAAAAGCTTTCAGTTCTACAGATACTGCGGATGATACTGAAAAGAAGCTGTCTGAACTGAGTCCCATAACACTACCTTCAGGAACTATCTACATTATGAGAGACGGAGCTCAGCCACCAGCTGCCTCTGCAAAAACCATTGGAGATACTGATATTATTAAAATCATGGGAAGAGCATACTCTTACCTGGCGGTTAATTCTGACGGAAACACTTCATTTACATCAAAAACCGCTTTTTTAAATACTATTGACGGAACAGGTGTTCCTGTTATTGACCCTACATATTATTATGTAAAAAAATCAATACTGGAAGCTGGTACAACTGATGCTGCAAAAAAAGCAAAATATTATCAAATCCCTGGGTTCAGAGAAGCTTTACAGAAGTTCAAAGCATACAATAATCTTTCCAGTGAGGCACCTTACAACCTACAGGGAGTAATCATTGTTCCTTCCAGAGCTGCTTTTGCAAGAAACCCTCATTATCCATATTCAAACATGTCTTACAGAAACAGAACTTTTGTATTCAACTTTCAGATTTATGGAAGAGAGGACAGACCTGATAGTGATAAACAGACAACAGAACAACAACAATAAAAAATATTCATACAATAAAAAACACCGCATAAATGGCGGTGTTTTTGTTATATGTAATGTTAATTACGATCTTGCTTTCTGTTTTACATTTCCTAAAATATCCGGGAAATAAAGATCTGCAAGGTGGTCAAACTCATCTCCTCTCATAAACATGGTGGCGTCTACTTCTTCATAAGAACTTCTTCCTGCAGCCGCAATGAGTTCATTGCAGGTGTGAAGTGTATTTTTATGGAAGTGATACACTCTTTCTGCCTTATCTGTTACATCGAGTCCTTTAATAAGCATTTTATCCTGTGTAGCAACTCCTGTAGGACAATTGTTGGAGTTACATCTCAGGGCCTGGATACATCCCAAAGAGAACATAAATCCTCTGGCATTGTTACACATATCGGCTCCCATGGCAATGGCTCTCAGAATATCAAGACTGGTAAGAACTTTACCACTGGCAATCACTCTTAATTTACTTCTCAGGTTATAGTTATTAAGCGTTCTGTTCACAAATATCAAAGCAGGTTCCAATGGCATCCCTACTCCATCTGAAAACTCCGGTGGTGCAGCTCCTGTTCCTCCTTCTGCACCATCTATGGTAATGAAATCAGGATAAATTTTCAATACATTCATCTGCACACAGATATCTTCAAATTCTTTGGTATCACCGATACAAAGTTTAAAACCAATCGGCTTTCCTCCTGAAAGTTCTCTTAGCTGCTGTACAAACCTCAGCAATCCGGCAGCATCAGAAAAAGCGCTGTGTGAGGGTGGTGAAATAACAGTCATTCCCGGTGTGACATGACGAATCGCTGCAATTTCCGGTGTATTTTTTACTCCCGGAAGCACTCCTCCGTGTCCTGGTTTTGCTCCCTGTGATAATTTGATTTCAATCATTTTCACATTAGGAAGGGTGGAATATTTTGTAAATAATTCAGGATTGAATTTTCCCTCGCCGTCGCGACATCCGAAATATCCTGTTCCGATCTGCCAGCAAAGATCTCCTCCTTCCAGGTGATAAGGTGAAATTCCTCCTTCCCCTGTATTATGATAGAAGTTTCCTTTTTTTGCACCTCTGTTCAGTGAAATCTGTGCTCTGTCACTCAAGGCCCCGAAACTCATTGCTGAGATGTTAAATAAAGAAGCATGATAAGGCTGTGTACACTGTTCTCCTCCAACCCATACTCTCGGAAGTTCTTCTGATGGTGATTTTGCATAAATAGAATGCTTGATCCCTTCATACTTTCTGTGATTTACTTCCAGCTGCGTACCAAAAGCTACCGTGTCACTTAAATTTTTTGCACGTCTGTATACTGCGGAACGCTGGTTTCTTGGAAATGGCTTCCCATCTGTTTCCCTTTCAATAAAGTATTGCTGCATTTCGGGTGAAATACTTTCGAAAAAATACCTGAAGTATCCCAATACAGGAAAGTTCCTCAAAATAGCATGTTTCGATTGGTAAGCATTGTAAACACCCAATGCATAAATTGCGGATAACAGCGTAGGTATCCAATAATGCGCTCTGATCAGTATTGCTATAATCCATGTAGCAGCTACTAATACAATTCCCCAAGATAAAAACTTATCTCTCATGAATGTAGTATTTAAAAGTTTAAAAATAAATTTAGTAGAATTTTAGCAAAGAGCCTACGCTTTTGCTAAAAAATTTTGGTAAGAAGATTGCACAGAAACCGTGCCATCTGACAGGATTTTTTCTAAATTCAGAAATTCAATTTGATTTACGGATGCAGGATCAAAGTCTTTCTGGACTCTCACATAGTTTTCTGTGAAGCCGAACATTTTCCCGTCTTTATTTTCGTGTTCCCAAAGAACAGGCAGCGTTTTCCCCAATTGAGTCTGATAAAATGCCATTTTCTTCTTTTCAGAAAGAATTCTCAGCATTTTATTACGTTTTTTTCTTTCCGCTACGGGAACTACTCCGTCCATAGCTGCAGCTTCCGTATTTTCTCTTTCAGAATAGGTAAATACGTGAAGGTAAGTGATAGGAAGTTCATTAAGGAAATTATAGGTTTCCATAAATCTTTCTTCTGTTTCTCCCGGGAATCCTACAATAACATCTACTCCGATAGCCGCATCAGGCATTACCTCGCGGATCTTGTTTACTCTGTCATTATACAGTTTGGTCAGGTAACGACGTTTCATCTTTTTCAAGAGATCATCGCTTCCGGATTGTAACGGGATGTGAAAATGCGGAACAAAGCTTTTGCTTTTAGAAACCAGTTCAATACTTTCATCTTTCAAAAGATTAGGTTCGATGGAAGATATACGGATTCTTTCTATTCCTTCTACTTTATCCAGTTCTGAAATAAGATCAAGAAAGGTATGTTCGTGTTTTTTATTTCCAAATTCTCCTTTACCATAATCACCGATATTTACTCCTGTAAGAACAATTTCTTTGATATCTTTTGCAGCGATTTCCGTGGCGTTTCTGAGAACATTTTCAATGGTATCTGAACGTGAAATTCCTCTGGCTAATGGAATAGTACAGTAGGTACATTTGTAATCACAGCCATCCTGTACTTTCAGGAAAGCTCTGGTTCTGTCTCCTATAGAATAACTTCCGATAAAGAAATCGGTCTCTTCAATTTCACATGAGTGAACTACACCTTCACTTTCAGATTTCTCCAAATCGTCAAGGTAGCTCAGAATATTGAATTTTTCTTTTGCTCCTAAAACAAGATCAACGCCTTCAATCTGTGAAATTTCTTCAGGTTTTAGCTGTGCATAGCATCCTACAATAACGACCAGTCCTTCCGGATTGGCTTTCATTGCTCTTTTCACGTGAAGTTTACATTCACGGTCAGCATTTTCTGTTACTGAACAGGTGTTGATAACATATACATTGGCTTTTTCATCAAAACTTACCTTCTCATAACCTGCATCTGTTAATTGACGGGCAATAGTAGATGTTTCTGCAAAGTTTAATTTGCAGCCCAGTGTATGAAACGCGGCAGTTCTGTGAAAAGTAGACATTTGTTACTCCTGAATTTTATGGGTGCAAAGATAGTAATTTTAATAAGAACTCAAGATTGATTCAATCTATTGTTTATATTCATCTCTTACTTCAGGGCTGTTTTGAAAGCAGACGGGCGACGAATTGGGAGCTGTATCCTGACCTGAAAATTTGGTTTTCATTTCTGTATTAAATTCCTGAGACCGGTTTCTGGCAATAGAAAGTGTATTCCAATTTTCATTCTTTATCATTTTAGCGATATAAACAATTTGCCCGATGTGGTAAGGATAATGAGCCAATTGACGAAGAACTGCATCAATCACCGGATGTGCTTCTCCCCTGATATATGTTGTTGAGTAGAGATTTTCCTCGTTTATTTTATCTAGAGCATCAAAAAAGCATTCCCAACCCTGTTTCCAAAAATCAAGAACCTGTTGTTTAGTAGTAAAAGTATTGACAAATTCTCCATCACGGTTACGCCAAGGTTTCTCACCATCTTCGGTAAGGAAATTAGTCCATCGTGAAAGCATATTTCCTGCAAGATGTTTCACAATCACAGCAATAGAATTACTTTCTTCATTATACTGCCAGAACATCTGCTCATCTGTTAACTGTTCAAAGGTTTTATCACCAAGCGATTTATAATACTCAAAGCGTTTTACAAACAGGTCTTTCATTCTTTCTATTTTATTTCCTAATTTAATAACTTTTAAAACTAAAAACCACCTCAATTGAAGTGGTTTTTTCTATCTGTTTTATTATTATTCTCTGTTTTTCACCAGAACCCAGCCTGTATATTTAATGGCCGTATTCTTTTTATCATTTTCATTCCATGTGATAGAATACCAGTATGTACCTGTAGGGACTCTTCTTCCACCCTGGGTTCCATCCCATTTGTAGCCGTTGGATCGGTCTGCCTGGAAGATTTTATTTCCATAACGGTCGAAAACATTCATGATCAGATTTTGTTTGTTGGCAAGGGCTGAATAGTCGATAACATCATTTATTCCATCTGCATTAGGGGTTATCACATTAATCAAATTAGGTACAACGATTCCAATTTCTATCGGATCACAATCATAAGCATCTTTTACATATACTTTATGATCTCCTCTGGAAAGGTTATTGAAAACATTGGAATCCTGCCAGATGATATTATCTATTGAATATTTATAAGCCGGAGTTCCACCTATTATGGATACTGTGATTGTATTGTTCGAAATATCAATCCCGGAAACAACCGGCTGCTCGGAAGGAAGCACTTTTACCGTTTGTGTTGTCACACATTCTCCTGTTTTAAGTTTTACCCAATATACTCCTATTCCTGCTTTAATGGTTTGTGTAGTAGCTCCTGTACTCCACTCGTAACTTTTAAATCCGGGCCCTGCATCCAGCGTAGTCTGGTCTTCTGCACAAATAGTCACATCTTTAAGTTTATCAGAATAGACAGGCGGAATAACGATCAAAGTAACTTTAGCCACATTATAACAACCCTGAGCATTAGAAACCCTTATGTACACAAAACCATTGGGTGCAATGTAATTATTGGGATTCAGGATTTCATTGGTCTGATTAACAGCATCTGTCAATGAAGGATAATATTTTTTTGTCGGATTGGTCTGCCCGGTTACTGAAGCATTGACAAGATTGAAAGAAGCGGTGGCTGGACTGGATTCGATGAAGCATGATCTCAAAGTTGTTTCATTCACGACTACAACGGGATAAAATTTCAACGTAATCTGTGCCACTGCAGTACAGCCAAATTCTGATATTACCTTTACGTAAATAACTCCTTCTGCAGACACAAATGCCATTGGGTTGGTAATCTCATTGGTTCCGGCATTGAGATCCGCCATTGTAGGATAATATTTCTTAGTAACATTAGGGTTTGCAATAACATCTGCTGTGGTTAAATCAAATAAAGCTGTCCCTGCATTATTATTGTTACACTGGGTCAAAGTTGCGTTTGTTGCTGTGATAGAACCATTTTTAAATTTAAATGTTCCAACCTGCTTACATTTGTTGAGCGGATTAGATGCATTGGCCGGATCGGTATAATTGATACTGTAATAATAGACCGTTGTTGTATTGACTGTAATAGGAGCTGTAATAGGGTTATTCCCCGTTAAGGCATCATTCTGACTCAGATGATAACTTACCCCAAAGTTTTGATTTCCATTGAGAATTCCGGAGGATAATGTAGAAAAATCAAATAAAGCTGTAGCAGAGCATATTACCACTTCTCGTGGGTCTGCAGGATTCGCTGCAGGAATGCCCGGAGGAATAAATGGCTGGGTCTGAATAGCCGGATCTGTAAATGGTGAAGCCAGTGTGGCAGTTCCTCCCCATGTCAAAGAAAACGGAGCGGTTGTAGAGCTGGTACTGCTTACCCAGTTGTCGATAAACAAATAATAAGTCTGTCCCGGTAAAACATCAAGATATCTGCAATAAGGAGTCAGGGAACCTCCTGCAGCGCTTAGAAGCGTGCTTGTCATATTCAATCCTGTAGCAGGCCCGGGTCCGATAACTGTTGCAGCATTACAACGGATCGGTGATCCTAAATTTCCACAATTTACATTAGGACCAAAAATCGCCCAGTCATAATCGGCATCAGGATTATTCGGGACAAGGTCGAAGGTAAGTGTACCTCCTGTAGCGATTGTAATTTTATACCAGATTGAGTTGTGTTCTCCCGTAAAATCTATACAGCTTCCGGAGTTGACCAATTCCTTAATATTACCATATCCGGTAGGGCTATATGTGATATTTGAGTTTCCGCAAACGGAAAGTGCAGTAGCACAGTCAGCCTGGGCATAGAAAGTATGAGAGAGACATAGAAGTATGAAAAGTAAAAGTTTCCTCATAGATTTAATGTTTTTATGGTTATATCAGTTACACATTGCATTGATAATCAATACACATCAAATATAACTTAATTTTAATTAAAAACAATAAAATCTAAACAATTTTAAACTATTACAAATTAAAACATAGAATAATTCAAAATAACCTACATTATATCAAAATATACAACAAAATAATCAAACACGAATAACATTCACTTTATTTTATACTTGTAATATTTCCACAAAGATTTTCCAGGTGAAATATTTTATGGAAAGGACTTTTTACTTCTTTCAAATGTTCCTTATCCTGAATGAAAGTATATCTTGAGGCAATAGAATTCATATCGGAAACAATCACCAGCCAGCATTCATCTACTGAGGTGTCATAATAAGGAAATTTTTCGTTCTTCTTTTCAATAAGTTCCAGAATCTTTTCGGAGCACAGTTCATCAAATAAATTCATGCTATATTCATGAGTGATAAAGACATTTCTGCGGTGAAAAGATTTTCTCAGACTTTTTACACAGCCTACAGGCTTATTTTTTTTAATGCTTTTATAAATACTGATAACATTTTCCTGTTGTACTTCCAGATTATCAAATTTGGTTGCCGGGTGGAACTCCAAAAAATAAACACCACGATATTTCGTAGTGTCTTCCTGTTCTAATAATATTTCTGCCTGACGGAACATCTTGTTTAAAGTGCTTTCCACTTTTTTCATTTCCAGATGGTTGATTACTTCGGTCAGTTCTATTCCGATTTTTTTGTCGTTCAGTTTGGCGATAAAGTCCGGACTCTCGCAGGTAAGGTTTTCAAATTTCACTTCGGGAAAATGATGCATAAAAGAGTTGAGAAGAAGAATCTCGGATTTCTTTCTGTATTTTTCACGATCGTGCAGCGGAGATTCGTCTATGGTACGGTGATACTTCTCTATGGGCTTTTTTTTCAAATGCCTGTTCAGGTAATATAAACTCAGATTCTTGATCAGATCTTCATCAGAAAATGTCTTTTTCATGTGTGATTTTTTTATTTAATTAAAGAACACATGCAGCCATTGGCTTTCATCATTAAAAGTTTTTGATAATCAAAAATTTACACTCTTAAAGATAAGCAAAAAAACAATTCAACACTTAGTTTTTAATTAATTTATCGATTAATTAATGTAAAGTTTATTTTCATAATTAATACCTTTGCCTTTTTAAACACAAACCCACATTTATGGATTTCAGGAATTTCAGAATACCTTACACGATTAATCCTCACTATTCAAAAAAAGCCGTTTATTTCTCAATGGAATTTGCTCTTGAGCAGGTACTTAAAATATATTCTGGAGGACTTGGCTTTCTGGCAGGATCTCATATGAGAAGTGCCTATAACCTTAAGCAGGATCTTATTGGAATCGGTATCCTATGGAAATTTGGTTATTATGACCAGGCAAGAAACCACGATCAGACTTTACAACCTGTATGGACGAGAAAGATGTACAGTTTTCTTGAGGATACAGGAATAAAATTTCAAATCGAAATCCACAGTGCTCCGGTTTGGGTAAAAGTTTGGTACCTTGATCCTGAAATTTTCAATACGGCCCCCATGTTTTTCCTTTCTACGGATGTTCCGGAAAATGATCACGTTTCAAAAACAATCTGTCACAAGCTGTATGATGCGAATGAATCTACAAAACTTGCTCAATATATTTTATTGGGGAAAGGAGGAGCCAAGCTATTGGATGAAATGAACATTGAGAGAGAAGTTTACCATCTTAACGAAGCCCATGGGCTTCCGGCAGCTTTTTATCTCCTGAGAAAATATAACGGAGATCTGAATAAAGTTAAAGAAAAACTGGTTTTCACCACTCATACTCCTGAAGAAGCTGGTAATGAAAAGCACAGCTTTAGACTATGTTATGACATGTCCTATTTTTCGGGATACAGCATGGAAGAAGTGAAAAAGATTGAAGGATCTGATGATGACCGTTTCAATCATTCTCTATGTGCATTGAAAATGGCAAGAATGGCCAATGGGGTTTCCCAGCTTCATGGGGTTGTTTCCAGAGCCATGTGGAATAAATATCCGGGAATCTGTGAAATCACGTCTATCACCAATGCTCAGGAATTTAAATACTGGTCTGATAAGCCTTTATACAATGCAAAAGATGAAAACGACGCAACCGTTTTTGATTTCCGTAAGAAATATCTGAAGAAAAAACTGTTCAGCATTGTTGCAGATCAGACAGGAAATTTATTTAATCCTAATGTCTTTACCATGGTCTGGGCCAGAAGATTTGCCGGCTACAAGAGGGCAGAACTTCTTCTCCATGACAAAGAAAGATTCTACAGACTTCTGAACAATCCAAAATATCCGGTACAGATTATCTGGGCAGGAAAACCTTACCCAATGGACTACTCTGCAATTTCTACATTCAATACCCTGGTTGAAGAAAGTAAAAATCATAAAAATATGGCTGTTCTTACGGGTTATGAACTTTCTTTAAGCAAGTCTTTAAAACAGGGCTCTGATGTATGGCTTAATAACCCAAGGGTTCCAAGGGAAGCTTCAGGAACTTCCGGTATGACGGCTGCCATGAACGGATCTGTCAATTTATCTACAGATGACGGCTGGATCCCGGAATTTGCCAAACATGGAGAAAACTCCTTCGTAGTGCCCAAAGCAGATTATCTGAATATGAGTATTTACGAACAGGATAATTATGATTTAAATAAGTTGTATGAAATTCTTGAAAATGAAATTCTTCCCACCTATTACGACCGTCCTGATGAATGGAGAAAAATCCAGCACAATGCAATGGATGATGTAAAAGATCATTTCAACAGTGACAGAATGGCGGATGAATACTACAGAATCCTCTATAATAATCAAAAATAGAATTAATGAGCAATGTCTTGAACACACCTGAATCCGGTATGTTCAAGACTTGTATCAGGACTGCTTTTCATACGCCGGGCCACCCTGTATCCACTGCAGTAGCTATCATTGCATAAAAAACTCCCTCCACGAAGACTGCGTTTAACACTATAAGGTTCCTGAGGGTCATAAGATCTGTCAGCACCCTGAGGGTTTAAAACCAGCCTGCCTTCCAGTTTTTGATAGTAATCATAATTGTATAAATCGCTGCACCATTCCCAAACATTTCCAGCCATATCATACAATCCATATCCATTGGCTTTAAATGATTGTACAGGGGCAAGGGTACCATAGCCGTCTTTCTTTTCATTAAAGTACGGAAACTTTCCTTCCCAGCTGTTTGCTTTAGGAGTTCCTTCATTGACGGGTTCATTTCCCCATGGATATATATTATTTTTTAATCCGCCCCGTGCTGCAAATTCCCATTCTGCTTCTGTGGGCAAACGTTTACCTGACCATTTACAATAGGCCTGCGCATCATCCCAGCTTATATGCACTACCGGATAATTGTCTTTTCCTTCAATATTGCTTGCCGGCCCCTGCGGATGTTTCCAGCTCGCCCCTTTTACCCATTTCCACCATTGGTTGAAATCATTCAGATTCACAGGCTTGGTTGTCGGTTTAAACACCAATGAAGCAGCTACCAATAAACTATCCGGAAGTTTTGGAGTACCCTTGGGCAGATTTTTTTTTAATTCGTTCCAATCTGGTTTCCGTTCTGCTGTTGTGATATAGCCTGTAGCATTTACAAATTTACAGAACTGGGCATTCGTTACTTCGGTTATATCCATATAAAACGGAGAAACCTTCACTCTATGTTTAGGGTATTCGTCCGGATCAGCCTGACTATTATCACCTCCCATATCAAACTCTCCTCCGGGGATTAGCACCATTGCTTCCAGAGAAGCTTTTCCATTAAAACTGATATGAGAAGAATCTGTTGTCCCTAATCTCTTGGGAATAGTCATGCAGGTATGCCCGGGTTTATTTCCCACAGGTTCTACGGCTTTATTTTTATTACAGGAACATACCAAACTTAATACTCCTGTACAAATTATCATTTTTATGGAAAACATCATCTTTATCTGAATATTTACAGTTTTTATGATTCCGGTTTACTGTATCTCCATCCTTTTTTCAACTGTAAGGAAAGTTGATTGACTATTTTTTTTGAAGGAACTTCTTCAGCAATATTTATATTTTCGTCAGGATCATTTTTATGATCATAAAGCTCTCGGGCCAGATAAGCTCCGGGCTTTTCAGTCTCTTTATTCCATTCGAACCATTCTACATATCGATACCTGTCGGTACGGATGGCATATCCCATTCTTTCTACATTTTGCACACCTCTCGTTTTTACTCCGAATCTTCCTAATAAAAACTGGCTGTAGGCTGCTGTTTTCCACTTACGTTCAGGATCCGAAAGCAAAGGTTTCATACTGGTTCCCTGAAGATAATCGGGAATTTTTATTCCGCTCATATCACATAAAGTAGGGTAAATATCTACGAATTCTGTAAGAGCATTGCTTGATTTTCCTTTTGCTTTTACTCCTGCCCCGCTGATAATAAGCGGTACTCTGGTATCAATCTCGTAGTTGCTCTGTTTACACCAGCTGTTATGCTCTCCCAGTTTCCAGCCATGGTCTCCCCACAATACAATAATCGTATTTTCACTCAGTCCTAATTCATCAAGAGCTTTTAACAACCTTCCTATCTGAGCATCTGTATAAGAGACAGATGCATAATACGCATGGAGAAGCTCCCTTTGCTTTTCCACATCATAAGGTTTTTCCGATGGTAAAGGAAGGTCTGATCTGTCTTTATAAGCTCTCAGTTCGCTGTCACCATGTACGGCAAATTCCGGAGCATTTTCAGGTATGAATTGATTTTTCGCAAGCGGTATATCGTTTCTGTTATACAAATCCCAGTATTTTTTAGGAGCGTTAAATGGCAAATGCGGACGGTAATAACCTACTGAAAAAAAGAAAGGCTTATCTTTTCCTTTTAATTCTTTCAGCTTTTGAATGGCCATGGTTGTTTGCGCTCCGTCATAATAGGCATCATCATCAACGTCGGCCATTTCAACAGAATTCGCCTTTGTATAGATAAATCCATAAGCATCCGGTTTTCCTTTTCCTATTTTCTGAAGGGCAAGTTCCTTTTCTTTCTGAATCTGCTTGTTTTTCTCCAGTTGATACACAGCGTCAGGATCGAAGGGATATCCGTTTACATGAAGTTCTTCATTCCAGGATTTACCATCAGGTAAAGTGTTATGAAAGGTTTTTCCGATTCCTACGGTATAATACCCGTTATTTTTGAATACCTGCGGAAGAGTGATCACATCCGGCAGGTTTTTCCTGAAATCTGTCTGAAGATCCCATACACGAACAGAATCTGGTCTCAAACCTGTAAGGAGGCTTGCCCGTGAGGGGTTGCATACAGCCTGCTGGCAATAGGCTCTATTAAAAACAACTCCTCTTGCTGCAAGCTTGTCCATATTAGGAGTTTTTATAACTGTGTTTCCATAGCAACCCATTTCAGGTCTTAAATCATCAATAGGAATAAACAGGATATTGGGTCTTGTTTGTCTGATAGTAGTCCTTTTTGGTTTAGGATTGGCTTTATTAAAACTTTCACCTCTTACCGCTATGCAGTTACAAATCGATATAATGAATAGTATTTTTAAAAAATTGAAATTCTTCATGAGATATACATTTTCTTTTTATTGATAAGACTTAGTTGTCATCAGCTTATTTCTCACTTCCTTCCATCCTTTTTTACGCTGTTCAGAAAGCTTGTCAAGGATATCTTTATTTTCGGGATACACTGCAATATTGAAATTCTCTTTCGGATCTGAGGTAAGATTATAAAGTTCCCGCGCCACAAGTTCTCCCGGCTTTTGAGTTGCTTTGTCCCAATAGTACCACTCTATCAGATGATAGCTTTTGGTCATCATTGAATATCCCATATAATTTTTTTTGTTAAGATCTATCCCTTCGCCTGCCGGGCGCAAAAACTGGCTGAATACGGCTCCTTTCCATTCCACGCTGTTTTCATTGAGAAGTTTTTTAAAGCTCGTTCCTTGCAGATAAGAAGGAGTTTCTATCCCTGCAAGATCACAGAGGGTAGGATAAAGATCTACCAACTCTACCAGTTCATTGCTTTTACTTCCCGGATTTTTCATTCCAGGTGCATATACAATAAGAGGAACACGGGTATCATTTACATAATTAGTCTGCTTACCCCATGCATTATGTTCTCCTAATTTCCAGCCGTGGTCTCCCCATAAAACAATAATAGTATTATCTATTAATTTTTGTTTTTCAAGCTCATCTACGAGTCGTCCAATACAGGCATCAACATAGCTTACAGAAGCATAATACCCATGTTTCAAAATTCTGGCTTCTTTTTCCGGCATTCTGAAGTAGGCAGGATGTTTTACATATTCAAGATCATAACAAGCAGTCATCTCCCTTTGGTTATACATGGCCATGCTTGGTGCATTAAACGGAATAAAGCTGTTATCTGCCATTGGTATTTCCATAGGATCATAAAGATCCCAGTATTTTTTGGGAGCTACAAAGGGTAAATGCGGCCTGAAGTACCCCAGTGCCATGAAGAAGGGTTTCTTTTTATTTTTAATACGGTTGATAGTTTCAATGGCAAGCGATGTCTGAGCTCCGTCATACAATGAATCATCAGGGCAGTTTGCGGCCTCTACAGAACGTCCATATGCCCAGCCGTTACCATATCTTTTAGGGTCTTTAGCTAATCTTTCCAATCTTTTGGCCGCAAGCTCAGCTTTAAGTTCTCCACTGAAATAAAAAGATTCGGGATCTCTGTCTCTCATATTTTTAATGGCATATCCTTCAGGGCGAAGATCCGGCTCGCGGAAAGAGATAGAATCAGGCATGTGATTATGAAAAATCTTTCCGATGGATACTGTATGATAATTGAATTTTTCGAACTGCTGTGGAATCGTTACCACATCAGGATGTATTTTTCGAAATTCTTCTCCCAGCACCCATACCTTAGTGGAATCCGGCCGTAAACCCGTTAAAGCACTGGCTCTGGAAGGGGCACAAACTGCTACCTGACAATATGCATTTGTAAAAGTTGTACCTCTTCTTGCCAGCTTATCAATATTGGGTGTTTTAATGGCTGAATTACCGTAAACTCCCAGTTCCGGCCTCAGGTCATCAACGACAATAAAAATTACATTGGGTTTAGATTTTTTTTGTGACTGTCCTGCAATGATGCCAAATGGTAAAATCAATAGAAATGTACATATTGATTTCAAAGTTGAAACTCCAAACATATCAATTAGTTTTAAATAATCAGCCTTGCAGAAAGTGAATTACATTGTAGCAGCAAACAAAAGCTTCGCAAGGTTGTTTATTGATTAAACAGTGGATAAAGAAAACTTAAACATCCACAAAACATTAGGAGTCTTTTTCATCATTTGTGTATTATTTGAAAAGATATAACGAATTATGAATGATGTGAATTTAAAAAAAAAGAATAACTTATGCAAAGTAAACTATAGCACATACACACAAATAACACAAAACACATATTTACAGACACTTAAACAGCAAAGGAAAAATTGCACTAAAAAACAAAATCAGCTAATTTTCCCACTACTTCTTTTCCCTCTCTTCCTCCTCATTGTTCACAATAAATGAAATATAGAAGGTTAGATAAAAAAATCCAGAAAGAAAACTTTCTGGATTTATAAGTTATTTACCTTTTTTTTTCGATGGTACTTTCATACCTTTTTCCCGCGCTTCAGAAATACCGATGGCTACGGCTTGTTTTCTGCTTGTCACTTTCTTTCCGGAAGAAGACTTTAATTTTCCCTCCTTGAATTCGTGCATTACTTTTCCTACTTTGTCCTGAGCTTTTTCTGAATATTTAGTCTTGCTCATGATCAGATTTTTAAGATTTTGGCAGGGATACCCCTAATTCATAGACACACGCATGTTTCAAATATTTTGAACGCTCTCTCGATGTTACCGATTCAAAATGATCATTTTTGATCACAATAATCGGGTCTTCCGCATTTTCAATCTCAAAATTGGCTAAATATCTTTCATCCGGTGGAGATTGTTGCAGTTTTGCTTTTATTTTCTGCAGCTCATCTGCATATTTTCTAAATCCCGGATCTGAGGAATGGATAAATTTATACTCATCGCCTGCATCCACGTGGTAATGAAGTTTTTTCTCTATCAAACCTGCTTCATCCGCAATTTCGGGATTATCATTCCCGTCTCTAAACACTACTTCTACCAATGTTCCTCCTTTTTTATGTGCGCATTCTTCGGCGTCATTAAAACTGGAAAAACCTGTATAAACAATCTGGTCGTTTAATACATAACGGTTCAGTTTCTGGTTGTATGCATTCGTTTCCATAATTATTATTTGATTTAATTAATAGGAATACATCCAATTTTCTGCCAAAAGCATTATTTGAAAAGAATAATTTTAAAACATCAGTTTTCCAATTACTTACATAATTATAAAAATCCCTATCAATGTAGAATCTGGGTATATTCCATCATTAGCTTTTTTTATTAATGTTGTCCCCTCCTAAAATAAGTTGACAATTAATCAACTTATTTTAGGAAAGATCAGGAATTAAAAAAGGACATTGTACTCAAAATTCTCTGTTTTTAATTTTTCAATGTACTAGAAAATTGTACTAGAAAAAATCATTAAAGCTTTTGTAATGTAAATCCAGGAGTAACTTTTAGGCTGTTTACAGCAACTCCCAATGCTGTACCTTCTGTATTGTTAACTCTTCTTATCCTATAACTAATTTCATCTCCACTTTGTAAAGAGACAATCAAAGATGGTAAATTATGATCAAAATAAGAACCAGCTTTATACGGCATTGGAAGTATGTCACTTGACGACTGTAATTCTGTAAAAGTACTTCCTCGTTTGAGAAAAATTTTAAAATGTGCCCAAAAAAAGTCAGTACTTTGAGGATTATCTCTGTTTATGTATAAGGAAAATATTGAATTTAATTGATAATAGCCTGCACTATTAATTGTAACAGATCCACTACTAGTAATGGTAGATCCGATGGTATTTATATTAGTTGGATTTATTATTGGTACTGTAATCTCAACCAAATTGTTATAATCTGTTGTGGATAGTGTACTCATATTATCTTGATTGGGCGGAACTGATACAATCTGAGTTTCTTTCGCTATTAAAGCCGTTCCTAATCTACCGTCAGATGTAGCATAAATAGGTATAACATTCGTTGCAGATAGTGTTGGAATCGTTCTTAAACGAGCATCTCCATTAACATCTAAAGTTGCTGTAGGTGTTGAAGTATTTATCCCTATTTGTGAAAACATTGATAAGGAGAATAGAAGCCATACCAGAAAAATAGTTTTTTTCTTCATTGTTTTATTTTTTTGATTATGTTAGAAATGTAAAAGCTTTTGTTTTCAGCTTTGTATTGATTGTATTTGTTGAACGCAAATTTACGAACTAAACCATAAAAACATAGCACCGCATTTACACCGCATTTACACTGTATTTACACTGCATTTACACTGCATATATTTAAATAATTGAAAAACAAAAAAAAATTAAAAAGAAAAAGAAACTTTAATTATTATCTATTCAATATCCATCTGTTAAAATCAACCTCAGATTCAAACCAATTTTCTTTCGCAATCTGTATTTTTTAGATTCAACTGTTCTTATCGACATGTGTGTATATTCTGCAATTTCCTTATTGGAAAACTTTAATCACAATTAAAATAATGATCAGGCTCATTAAAATAACAACAGTAATGATAATAAAGATTACTTTTATTCTTTTCATGTTGTTCATTCTGATCATTCAGAAGTTTTTCTATCGGAAGGTGAGTCAGTTTTTTTTCTAGCAAATTCAAACTATCATTAAGCTTAGAATATTTAGCGAGGTATTCGTTTTCTTTTGAATATTATTCTGACCTTGTATGCTTCACAAATAAGCGTGTAAGATTACAGGTCTCTTTTCTGAAAATTCATTCTTTTAGTAATCTCAAGAGATTTGAAAAGATATTCCAAGGCCTTTTTAAACT
This sequence comes from Chryseobacterium sp. AG844, assembly GCF_003182335.1. Taxonomy (NCBI): domain Bacteria; kingdom Pseudomonadati; phylum Bacteroidota; class Flavobacteriia; order Flavobacteriales; family Weeksellaceae; genus Chryseobacterium; species Chryseobacterium sp. AG844. The sequence continues at coordinate 43,498 of NZ_QGTV01000007.1, forward strand.
CTCCTTTTTTAATGTATAAATTTCCGTACGTACGCAATACATTAGATTTTTCTTCAATCGGTGCTTTTTTTGCTACCACGAGATCATTCGCCTTATTGATATAATACTCAGCAGAGTCTATTTCATTTTTATTCAAATGTCTACTCGCGATTGTAATATACAGCATAGGCATTGGTTAAACCGTACATTTTCTTTCATTACTGTAAACCGAATCCATCATATTTAAAGATTCGAAGTTTGATCTTTTCCAGTCGTAAATATTGTATCTGAGTTTATCTGCCAACTTTTTATCTTTAATTTTTTGGAAAAATCAAATGATCTATTAAAATTCTTAATAGTTTCCTGCTGCAGTTCTAAACAAAAATAATAAGTTCCATAGAGAAAATATAACCGTGATTTTAGAGCAGGATCATTAAAATTTCCCAGGTTCTCTTCTGCAATATTCAGAAAACGAAAACACTCTTTCGGTCTATCCATTCCTCCAAAGGCATTAGCCAGACTAAGATACCCACAAACCTCGCCTTTTGTATATTTTATTTTTTAGGATTTTTCAATAACATCTTTTTGTAAAAGAATTGATTTTTTAAAATCTCCAAGATTCCATTCTATTTTAGAAATATTTTCCTGTAATGTATCGATTTCTGCTGTAGTAATTTTTTGTGCTTTTAATGGAAAAACTAAAATTATAAAAGCAAAACATATTTTACGCAAAAAAGGGAAAGATTTCATTTATACTTGAGTTTTTACAAAAAAAATGTTTAAGAAATAAAGAGCCTATTTAAACTTGCATTAAAATTTTATTTCTCGCGGATTTGGTTTACGAATAATTATCTGCTGAATCGGGAAAATCATCAGGAAAATAAGAAAATAAAGCGTTAAATTAATTAGACAAAATTATTAGTAATTAAATTTAAACAGGCTCTGAATAGAGAGGATCATTTACTAATAATTTTTATTGATTATCCGTTTATTTACCTAATATTAGTAATAATAAACCTTTCAAACAATTTATCTCCAAAATATCTTTGATTGAGCTTGTAAACAAATTCATTAAGATATAATTGAATACATTTTTCTTTTGATTATTGGGTTATTTTACCAATATTAAATCATTTTTAATAAACGATTCAATTTTACAATGATTCTGCCAACAGATTAATTTTGTCTTGCCATCTTACTTGAAATTATTAAATTTGGAATCATTAAAATTGAAAATGAAAAAACTCCTTTTAACTCTTACTGTTGCTGCTGTATTTCAAAATGTCTCAGCACAGGAAATTACTTTAGATAAAATATATTCAGGATATTACCGTGGAAAAGGGATTGCAGGAATCTCTTCCATGAAAAACGGAGAAAACTATCTTGTCATAGAACCATCAGGAATTGCAAAATATTCTTACAAAACTTCACAAAAAGAAGGGAATCTTGTAGATGGAAAATTTGAAAGTTATATTTTTTCTGATGATGAGTCTAAAATTCTTTTACAGACAGGAAGCCAGCCTATTTACAGACATTCTTTTCTGGGGAAATTTGATGTAAAAGATTTAAAATCCGGGAAAGTAATCAGCCTGAATGAAGGGAAACCTGTTCAGGAGCCTGCGTTTTCACCGGATGCTACGAAAGTGGCCTTTATTTCTGACAATAATCTTTTCTATCAGGATCTTAATTCAGGAAAAATCACACAGATTACAACGGATGGTAAAAAGAATTCAATCCTGAATGGTTTGGCAGACTGGGTATATGAGGAAGAATTCGGGCATGCAAAACAATATGAATGGACAAAAAATTCTCATGCCATCGTATTTGTGAAGTCTGATGAAAGCCAGGTTCCGGAAATCTATATTCCTATCTATGGAAAAACGCTTTATCCTACAGAAATGCGTTATAAATATCCAAAAGCAGGTGAGAAAAACTCTGTAGTTTCAGCACAGCTATACCGTCTTGATAACGGGAAAACAATGCAGCTGAACCTGGGTTCTTTCAAAAACTATTACATCCCGAATGTATTTCAGACTGCAAAACCGGACGAAATTGTTTTAATTACTTCTGAAAGGATACAAAACGCTTCGGATATTTTAAAGGTAAATACCAAAACAGGAGCAGTTCAGAAGTTATTTACTGAAACGGATGATAAATGGATTGATACCGACAGCCCTACTCTTGAATTTCTTGAAGATGATTCCTTCCTTTGGGCTTCTGAGAGAGACGGGAACCGTCACCTGTACTGGTATGACAAAGATGGTAAGTTGAAAAAACAGATCACAAAAGGAAACTGGGAGGTAACCGATTATTATGGGTTTAATCCAAAGTCCAAAGAAATTTATATTCAAACTACTGAAAAAGGAAGTATCAATAAAGTCATTTCCAAAGTCAATATTGAAAACGGAAAGACCCAGCTGATCTCCAATGCAGAAGGAAACAACTCTGCCAACTTCAGTAAAAACTATAATTATTTCATTGAAACATCTTCTACAGCTGCAAAACCTTATACATACGTTTTAAAAGACGGTAACGGAAAAGCGGTAAAAGAACTTCAAAACAACAATGATCAGCTTCAGAAACTCAAGGCAGATAATTTTGTTGAAAAAGAATTCATCACCATTCCAAACGCTGTAGGTGATCAGATGAATGCCTGGATTATGAAGCCTAAAAATTTCGATCCTAATAAAAAATATCCTCTGTTTATGTTCCAGTATTCGGGGCCGGGATCTCAGCAGGTAGCCAACTCATGGGATAACGGAAATGCTATTTGGTTCAATCACCTCGTACAAAAAGGATATATTGTTGCTTGTGTAGACGGCCGTGGAACGGGTTATAAAGGAGCAAAATATAAGAAAGTAACTTATATGAATTTAGGAAAATATGAGATTGAAGATCAGATCACAGCAGCCAAGTGGTTCGGAAACCAATCTTATATTGACAAAAGCAGAATCGGAATGTTCGGATGGAGCTTTGGTGGTTATATGACAAGTTTAGCCATGACGAAAGGAGCTGATGTCTTCAAAGTAGGAATTGCTGTAGCACCGGTAACGAACTGGAGATATTATGACTCTGTATATACCGAAAGATTTATGAGAACACCTCAGGAAAACCCGGATGGATATGATAAAAATTCTCCTACGGAATATGCTAATCTGTTGAAAGGAAAATTCTTATTAATTCACGGAACGGCTGATGATAACGTTCATTTCCAGAATTCTATGGAGTTCTCTGAAGCTTTGATTCAAAACAAAAAACAGTTTGATTTCATGGCTTACCCTGATAAAAACCACGGAATTTACGGTGGACAGACAAGACCTCAGTTATACCAGAAAATGACGGATTTCATCCTGAATAATCTATAATATTCAATTTATAACTCATAAAAAATCCCTTTCAGAAATTCTGAAAGGGATTTTTATTATTTAGGGTATTTCACCGCTTTATCCAGTTCTATAGGATTATTAAAGGCTTTTAACTTTTTTCTTTCGTTGGCTTCTGCGGGTTTCAGCTGTTCTTTGGAGAGAATTGTGCCATCATCCAGCAGCAACTTTTTCCCTTCAGGGATTGTAAGATTTCCATTAAAAGCGTATTTAAAGGGATTGGAATAGAGGTCCAACCTTAGTTTATTTAAATCCTTCTGGGTAACGGGAATCGCTCTGGATATAAAGCCTTCCAATGAAATACGTTGATAACTCTCCGGAATTTTTTCACTTTTGATTACTTTAAAATAATAATCTTTTTTTGAATCATATAGCTCCATGATTAAACCAGGTAAACCATTAAATTTATAGGGTCCGTAAGAAATTGGGATATCTTTGGAAAACCATGCTACCCAGCTCCTTCCACCAAACGCAGTTACTGCTTTTTGAACCCGATAACCTTCAAATGTTTTGATACTATCTGAAATTTTCCAATTCTGTTCAGCCTCTTCGTTAATCTTGTAGAAATTTACATCTCCTATGTATTCATAGTTTTGAAAGGATATAATATTCTTTTTTTTGATAAGAAAAGACGTCTGTTTATTAATTGGAGATCGTCCAGTAGTAGTAAATACCGAATCCCTAATATAATACAGCCTGTTATAATACGCTATATCCTCTTTTGTGATATCCAGATAATAATTTTCCCGGGTGATATCTTTTGAGGTTGAATCTTTCTTGTATTTCACCTCATAGATGAACCTGTTGTTCTGGGAAAAAAACATTACAGTTCCCAGCAATATAAATAATAAGCTTTTCATAACAATTTAATTTTCGGATAATAATTCCGGGATAAAGAACTCCAGATCTGCTCTTTCATACTGAACCGGATATTCTGTGTCATTAATAAAGATATTGGGTGTAAAATGCACCCCATTGCTGCTTACCCATTCTTCATGTCCTTTTAATACTGCAAGTGCATTCTCCGAGCTTCCAAAATATTTAGAATACTTTTGATACCAGCCACTTTTGTCTTCACTATAGCCCTGAACGTCATACCAGCCGCTCAACGCTTCCAGAAATTCTATTTTATTTTCGCTATTGATATAAATATTGGTAAGGTTGACATGAACCGTTCTATTATCCAGATCATCCCTGCTAAGGTCTATATCAAAGAAAATATTGATTCTTAACTCATCTGAATACTTTTTAACCAGCTTTAGAAAAACAGGGTAAAATTCTTTACAATGCTTACAAAAAGGATTGGTGACAAAGGTTAAAGTTCCACCAGCTTTTTCATTTCCAAATACAAAAGCTCCAGAAAAATTGGTATCAATAAGTTTCTTTTGCAAGGATAGATTATTTTTTCAACAGGTCAATTTCAATGATATTGTTATCTTTTTTTAATCTTTCTTTTGATAATTGATCAACTTCCCGAACTATTTCGGCTCCCGTACGATAGTTTCCATTGCTATCCTTCTGATTAGGTATTTTCCCCTGAATATAAAGTTGCTTTGTGTCGCTTGCCGGATCATCCCTGTATTTTTGAAAGAGTTCTCTAAATTTATTCTCATTTAATATGATCTCTTTAGTTTTTGGGTTTAGCTCAGGATATTTAACATCATCAGAAATGCTTTTAATTCCTACTAAATTATAAATATGACTTTTTGTGACATCCTCAATTTTTACGATTAAACCAGGAAGTCCATGAAATTTATATGGTCCGTCTTGAACTGGGATATCTGAAGTAAACCAGGCTATCCATTTTCTTCCACTAAAATCTAAGGAAGCTTTTTGGGTATCATAACCAAAAATTTTTTGTCTATCGGGAAGGATCATCCAATTCATTTTTCTTTCATCTTTTACTCTAATTTTATCTAATCCGTAATCACTTGTTAAAAAGAATATATCATTTTTCTTCTTTTCTATTTTATATAGTATATCTGCATTAGGTATATAAAACTTACCCTTTTCAGCTTCAGCCACAGATATTGAATCTTCATTATACTTATGCTGACTGTAGAATAAGGATCTGCTATTAGAGATATCTAAAAACATAAATTCTTTTACAACATTAGCCATATTTGTTGAGTCAGGAATAAAGGAATACTCATAAATAAATCGTTTATTCTGACTAACAATCAATTGTGAATAAAATAAGAATAGGATAATAATATTTTTCATAGCAGTAAATTTAAATAAAAAATGAGTGTGTCCTAAAAGTCAGATACATCTCTTGAGAATCAAATATTTGAACATGTCTCCTGTATAGGGGTACGAATAAAAACAACAAAAATTGAGGCTGTCCAAACTTTTCGGACAGCCTCATTCATTCACATTCACATTCATATTAAGCTTAAACAGCAACTAAATGCGATCCTTCAGAACAAGAAACAGATCCAGATTGTTCTACAGAAACAGTCACAGTTGCACTACATACCTGCGGGTTTCTGTCTGAGCAACATTTATAGCTACATCCAGTATCTCCACTTAGTTGGAAAGGTCCACCACCTTTTAAGTTTTTCAAATTCTCTCTCGAAAGTTTTTTTAAATTTTTCATAATGTTTTTTTAATGATTCTGTGTCACTATTGACATTTCAAAACTAAAAACAAAAATCAAACAACAGTGAAAAAAAACATGCAATTTTCCTGTAATTTTCTTGCAGAATAGGTACATATTTTGCACATTTGTAAAAAACATTTAAAATGATGGTTCAGGAAAAACTTAGAAATTTACGTAAACAAAAAGGTATATCCCAAGAAAAAATGGCTAAAATACTATCTACAGATCCATCTAATTATTCCCGCAAAGAGCGTGGGGAAGTAAGAATTCATGATGAAGAATGGCAAAAGTTGGCTGAAGCTCTTGAAGTTCCCGTTGAAGATATTAAAGAAGAAAAAGAGTTAAGACTTGTGCATAATGATAACTCAACATTTAATGATAATTCAGGAAATTATTATAATCAACATTTTAATATTCCTAACTCTGTTATAGAAAATCTTCAAGATTATATTTCTCTCCTAAAACAAAAAGTTTATGAATTAGAACAGGAAATTAAAAGTTTAAAATCTTAAGAAATTTTTGTTCTCAAACAATATTCCAAGCCTTCCAAGTATTTTGGTAGGCTTTTATATTTATTTCATTAATCATTTACGCAGCTATTATTTATTTTATCAATTAAAATTAAAAAGCTATTTTTGGGAAATTTGAAAATTGATTATATGAAGACTAAACATCCTAAAGGGCTGCCCTATCTCTTTTTTACAGAAATGTGGGAGCGTTTCGGGTATTACCTGATTCTTGGAATCTTTGTTCTATATGTTATTGAGCCTACGGGCATGAAAGGCGGGCTTGGACTTCCGGATAAAACTGCTGATGACATTTTCGGAACTTATATTGCTTTAACTTATCTGACGCCCTTTATTGGAGGATTCCTGGCAGACAGAGTATTAGGATATATTAAATCTATTTATCTTGGAGGTTTTTTAATGGCTGCAGGATATATAGGTATGGGAGTTTTTAAAGATTTACCCCTGTTTTATACCTCTTTGGCATTAATTATTATCGGAAACGGTTTCTTTAAGCCTACTATTTCTACACTCCTAGGAAATCTGTACTCTGAAGAACCTTATAAAGCTAATAAAGACTCCGGGTATAATATTTTCTATATGGGAATCAATATCGGGGCATTTATCTGTAACATTATTGCAGCTTTCATGCGTAATAAATTCGGTTGGGGTGAAGCTTTCATCACTGCGGGTGTAGGAATGCTTATCGGAATGGTTATTTTTACCATCGGAAGAAAGCATTACATTCATGCTGCACAGATGAAACCTGTACAGGAAGGTGATACAAAACTTTCAGAGATTCTGATCAAAGTATTTGTTCCTGCAATTGTTGCCGGAGCAATAGGTTGGTTTATCCCTGGTAATATTTTCGGAAGTGACAGTACAGATGCCTTTATTTTTGCATGCGTACCTGTCATTTATTTCTATGCATCCCTTTACTTTAAGGCTAAACCTGATGAAAAAGCCTCTATCGGAGCATTACTTTCTGTATTCCTGATCAGTATGTTCTTCTGGGCGGTTTTCAAACAAAACGGTACAGCATTGACAAGATGGGCTAATTATTACACGGACAGAAGTGTTCCTGCTTCTCTTGAAAAACCTCTGGAAGGTATCTATATGGTGGATGGTAAGAGTTATGAAGACAAAGAAACTCCTGTTTATGATAACCAGTTCCGTTCTCAGAAAGATGATAATGGGGAGACTAAAAAGGAAATGGGAAAAGATGTATACTTTAAAAACATATCCCCAGAGCAGCGTGCGGCTCTTGAGAAAAACCCTGAAAACAAAGTTTATCTGTACAATACGGAACTGTTCCAGTCTATCAATCCGTTCTGGGTTATTGCGCTAACTCCGGTTATTGTAGGATTCTGGGCATTGTTGAGAAGAAAAGGAAAAGAACCATTAACACCTACCAAGATTGTTTTAGGTTTATTTATTTCAGGACTTTCCTGCCTTGTCATGGTGTTAGCCGTAATGGCCGGAGACAATGGCGCTGTAAAAGTATCTCCTCTATGGCTGGTTGCCAGCTACGGAGTCATTACTATCGGGGAGCTATGCCTGTCTCCAATGGGGCTTTCTTTTGTCTCTAAACTTTCTCCTGCAAGAATTACAGCATTAATGATGGGTGGATTTTTCCTGGCTAACTCAGTTGGAAATAAGCTTTCGGGAATTCTTGCAAGTACATGGTACAATTATGAAAACAAAACGAATTATTTCCTTGTTAACTTCGCCTTGTTAATATTTGCTACACTTTTAGGTCTTTCTATGTTAAAAAGACTAAATAAGATTATGACAGAAAAAGGGCATTAAAATGCTCAATATGATAAAGATAACTAAGCTGCGGAATAGTCCCGCAGCTTTTTTATTTAAAAATAAAATTAAAACCTTGCCAAAAACCCAAAATAAACTATATTTGTCAGTCTTAACAAAAATTAACAATAGAAATGGATAATATTGAAGCATTGAGTCCGAAACCGGATGAATTTGTAGAGAATAAGAATTCCAGGCATCCTAAAGGATTATGGGTTCTTTTCGGAACAGAAATGTGGGAGCGTTTCAACTTTTATGGAATGAGAGCTCTTTTGACGCTCTTCATGGTAAATTCCTTATTGATAAAAGAAGCTGATGCAGCGATCATCTATGGTGGATTTCTAGCTTTATGTTATTTAACACCTCTTTTGGGAGGATTTATTGCTGATAAATATATCGGAAACAGATATGCGATCATCATTGGTGGATCGTTAATGGCTATTGGCCAGTTCTTATTATTCATCAGTGCCTCAACTTTTTCAGCGGATATTGGTAGTGCCAAACTTATCATGTGGCTGGCATTATTCGTGATCATTTTTGGTAACGGATTCTTCAAACCGAATATTTCTTCAATGGTGGGAAGTCTTTATCCAAAACAGGAAAAGTCTAAACTGGATTCTGCCTTCACTATTTTCTACATGGGGATCAACATCGGGGCTTTCCTTGGTCAGTTCATCTGTCCATACGTAGGAGACGTAAAAGATGCAGCAACAGGAGTAAGAGATATCTTCGCTTTCAAATGGGGATTCCTGGCAGCTTCTATCGCAATGGTTATCGGAACGGTAACATTCTTTATCCTTAAAAACAAATATGTAGTAACTCCGGAAGGAAGACCTATCGGAGGATTACCAAAAAATAACACAAGTGCAGACTTTGAAGAAGGAGAAACGCAGACTGCTAAATTCTCTGGCCAGGCTTTAGGAATCACTGGTGGAATATTTGTAGTTTTATTCTTCCTTTTCAGATATCTTCTTGTAGGTGAGTTTGGATTCAATTCTGTAGAAATGGGGCAATTGATTAAAGGAATCATTTATCCATTCATCTATTCAGCTGGTATTTCTCTTGCCTTCTTAATTATGTCTTCTGCTGAAAATAAGGTTGAAAGACAGAGAATCTGGGTAATTTATATCGTATCATTCTTTATTATTTTCTTCTGGGCTGCATTCGAGCAGGCAGGATCTTCATTAACATTTATTGCAGATAACCAGACTGACAGAAATATTTTCGGATGGAATATGCCTCCTTCAATGGTTCAGATCTTTAATGGAATCTTCGTTGTTATTCTGGCAGTTCCTTTCAGTTTAATCTGGGATAAATTAAGAGCTAAAGGCAAAGAACCGGTATCTCCGTTCAAACAGGCAATGGGATTAGCATTGATCGCTCTTTCTTATTTCATCATTGCACACAATGTAAAAGATCTTGGAAACTCAGGTTTATTGGCCATCAAATGGTTAATGTTACTCTATTTCATCCAGACATGTGGTGAGCTTTGTCTTTCTCCGATTGGTTTATCATTGGTAGGTAAACTGGCTCCGAAAAGATTTGCTTCATTACTTTATGGTGTTTTCTTCATTTCTAACGCTGCTGGTTATGCATTGGCAGGTTCATTAGGAGCACTTATCCCTGCAACAGGTGATAAATTCAAGAAAGCTGAAGAAATGGGTATAAATCTGCAGGATGTTTTGGATAAAAAAGTAACTCTTACAGCGGATCAGGTAGCTGCTTTTGATAAAGCTCAGTTACCATTACACAACCCTACTTTTGTAGGATTCGAAATCCATAACTTATTTGAATTCTTCATGGTATTCGTAGTACTTTGTGGGATTGCTTCTGTAATTTTAGGATTAATTTCACCTATCTTAAAGAAAATGATGCATGGTGTAAACTAATGTATCAACAAAATATCATAAAACCTCTGCCAAGTCAGAGGTTTTTTTTATTTTCGTATGATGGAAATTTCCGAAGATTCTTTATTCCAATCCGTAAAGGAAATCATTAGACAATCGCGCGAAAAAGTGTTTCGTATAGCGAATTCTACTCTACTGCTCACGTACTGGCAGATTGGAAAATTGATTGTTGAAGATGAACAACAGGGAAAAGAACGGGCAGAATACGGAAAATATACGCTGAAAAAACTTTCTCAGAAACTTACCTTAGAATTTGGAAAAGGATTTGATGAAAGTAACTTAAGAAACATGCGCTCTTTTTATCATGCATTTCCAATATGTGACGCATTGCGTCACGAATTGAGCTGGACCCATTACAGATTACTGATAAGGCTTGACAATGCTGATAAAATGAATTACTATATCAATGAATCCGTTCAAAATAACTGGAATTACAGAGATCTTAAAAGACAAATCAATTCCCTTGCTTATGAACGCGTTTTAGAACATAAAAAATCTTCTCCGGAAACTATTCACAGTGTTTTAAAAGATCCTTATATTTTTGAGTTTCTCGGTCTAAAAGCTGATGAACAATTTTCTGAAAAAGAAATTGAAACAGCCATTATTGACCATATTCAAAAGTTTTTGCTTGAATTTGGGAAAGGATTCGCTTTTGTAGCCAGACAACAACATATTTCAACAGATACATCGGATTTTTATATCGACCTTGTCTTCTATAATTACATTTTAAAATGCTTTGTCATCATTGACTTGAAAACCGGCGAACTCTCTCATCAGGATATCGGACAGATTGATATGTATGTAAGAATGTATGATGATCTGAAACGCGGTGAAGGTGATAATCCGACCATCGGAATTTTATTATGTTCAGAAAAGGATGAGACCATTGTAAAATACTCCGTTTTGAATGATAAAAACAATTTATTTGCCAGCAAATACCTGCTGTACCTCCCAAAAGAAGAAGAATTAAAACAAATTATTGACCAGGACAGAATCCGTTTTGAACTGGATCAGAAAGATAAAAACCCTTAATTAGAACTTAATCATATATCATTATGAGCTTAACTTTAGATGAAATACAAAATTTCAAAGGAAAATATCCCAGACAAATCTGGAGCCTGTTTTTCTCTGAAATGTGGGAACGTTTCTGTTTCTACGGAATGCGCGGAATGCTGGTCTTCTTCATGATCTCACAGCTTAATTTCCATGAAAAAGAAGCCAACCTTCAATATGGTGCCACCCAGGCTTTCGTTTATGCCTTTACCTTTGTAGGAGGTCTTTTTGCGGATAAAATTTTAGGATTCCGAAAATCCCTGTTCTGGGGCGGGCTGCTGATGATCGTAGGAAGTTTAATCCTGGCTACCGATCCCCATAAATTCTTTTTCTTAGGAATAGCTTTCACTGTCGTAGGAACAGGTTTCTTCAAACCTAATATTTCATCTATGGTAGGACAGCTTTACAAACCTAATGATGAAAGAGCTGATGCAGGTTTTTCGCTTTTCTATGCCGGAATTAATCTTGGAGCTTTACTAGGTGGTTACGCTTGTATTTCTATTGGTAAAACTGGATATATAGAATTAGGAATATTACAATTAGGTAAAGGATTGATACCCGAAAACCTTCAATGGCATGTAGCTTTTGGTTTAGCGGCAATTGTAATGGTAATAAGTTTAATTAACTTCATTTTTACCCAACGAAGATTAGGACCAATTGGTTTACAGCCGGGACATCCTTTAGCAGAGGTAAAAACAGCTCCAATACCCAAATGGAAAGAATACGGAGTATATGTTTTGTCATTGGTTTTTGTCCCCATCATCATGACCATGGTAGCCAAGACAGAGTATACAGATTATTTTATGTGGACCATCGGGCCTTTAACTTTAATCTATCTGTTCTATGAAATGTCTAAAGTAACGGCTTCTGAACGCAAAAAACTTTGGGCAGCTTTGGTTTTCATTATATTCTCCATTATCTTCTGGGGAATCTATGAGCAAAGCGGAGGTTCTTTAAGTATTTTCGCAGCTAAAAACCTGAATAAAGATCTTTTTGGATTAGACCCAAATGGAGTGAATAACTCAGGGGGCGCTTTCTTCATTATTTTCCTTGCCCCATTGATCGGACTTCTATGGATCTGGCTGAACAAAAGAAAAATTGAACCCAACACGATTATCAAATTCGGATTAGGATTTATTTTCTTAGGATTAGGATATTATGTTTTATTTGCAACGCGCCTGTTCGCAGACCTTCAGGGAATTACTTCACTGAATTTCTTTACTCTGGCACTCCTTATCATTACACTTGGAGAATTATGCCTCTCTCCTATCGGATTATCCATTATGACCAAGCTTTCTACCAAGAATCTTCAGGGAATGATGATGGGAATGTGGTTCCTTGCTTCGGCTTACGGACAGTATGTTGCCGGGATTATCGGCGCCAGTCTTGCCACATCAAAAGAAGGTTCCACCAACTATGATGCTTTGATCACTTATACTGATGGATATAAACAATTGGGATTGTATGCAGTAATTGCCGGAGTGGTATTAATTTTGATATCTCCGTACGTGAAAAAATTAATGCAGGATGTAAAATAAAAAATAAGTAATTATGCTTATTTTTACATAAATATCACAATATGAAGAAAATTTTAAGCATAGTTCTCTTACTTTTATTAAATTTTAGTTTTGCACAGGTAAAGTGGATGACCATAGAGGAAGCTTTAAAAGCTCAAAAAGAAAGTCCAAAAAAAATATTGATTGATTTCTACGCAGATTGGTGTGGTCCATGCAAAATCATGAATAAAAAAACATACGGCCACCCTGTACTGGCTCAGGTTTTAAATGAGAATTATTATCCTGTAAAGTTTAATGCGGAAGAAAAAAAGAGTATTGAAATTTTCGGAAGAACATTTTCCAATCCCAATACTGAACATAGAAAGGGAAAAAATTCTCTGCATGAGTTTACCCAATATATGAATGTAGGAGCCGTTCCAAGTACAGTATTTCTGGATGAGCACGGCGATCCCATCACCATTCTTCAGGGAGAATTGTCTGCCAAGGAACTGGAACCTTATCTGGAACTGATTTCCAAAGATCTGTTTAAAAAGATTAAGACCAGAGAGCAATGGGAAGATTACCAGAAAAAATTCAAATCTAAGATCAAAGATTAATTCAGAACTTTGAAACATGGATTTTCTGTTTCAATGCTAAAAATTCATTATAGAGACTTCCAATTTTTTTGGAAGTCTTTTTTATTTTACCGAAATTCGGACCTTTATTTTTATTATCCGAAATAAGAATCAAAAAGTTCGAAAAACAGTATCCTGAAACCTGACAATGAATCTCGAAACCTCCATAGAATATGTAAAAGGAATAGGTCCGGAAAGAGCCAAACTCATCAAAAGTGTGTTGGGCTTATCTACTGTAGAAGATATGTTGAATTTCTACCCTATCCGTTATCTGGACAAAAGTAAAATCTATACTGTTTCTCAGCTTAGAGAAGAAACCAGTCAGGAAATACAATTGAAGGGAAAAATTACTCAGGTACAGGAAATTCAAACCGGTAAAACCAAGCGATTATCTGCAAAGTTCAATGATGAAACAGGTAGTATAGATCTGGTTTGGTTTCAATATTCCAAGTGGTTGAAAGAACAGCTTCCCATCAACAGGGAAGTTTATATCTTCGGAAAGATTAATGTTTTCAACCGCCAGTTTTCTATGCCGCATCCGGAAATTGAAGCGGAAGAAAAAAAAGAGGGTGACACCCGCCTTAAACCCATTTACCCGAGTTCTGAAAAACTAACCAAACGAGGATTGAATCAAAGATTTTTCCAGAATGCCTTAAGAAATATTTGCAAAGAAATTCCGGGTCTTATTGAGGAAAATTTTCCGGAATACCTGATGAAAACCTTTAAATTCATGTCCAGGCAGCATGCCTTTCTGAATGTTCACTTTCCCAAAGATCAGGAACATTTCGATAAAGCGGACTACCGGCTGAAATTTGAAGAATCGTTTTTCTTTCAGTTAGGATATGGTTTAAAGAAGCTTCATCATAAAACACAATCCCACGGTAATCCTTTCCCGATTATTGGAGACCATTTCAATGATTTTTATGAAAAACATCTTCCTTTTGAGCTTACCAATGCACAAAAAAGAGTTTTAAAGGAAATTCGTATGGATATGAAAAGGCCGATTCAGATGAACAGGCTTTTACAGGGAGATGTAGGATCAGGAAAAACAATGGTTGCTCTTCTTACCATGCTAATCGCCATGGACAATGGATTTCAGAGCTGCCTGATGGCTCCAACGGAGATTCTTGCCCAGCAGCATTACAATGGTATCAAAGAGCTCTTGGAAAAAACAGGGATCAATATCCGTCTCCTCACAGGTTCTACCAAAGCAGCAGAACGAAGAATTATCCATGAAGAACTGGAAAGTGGTACACTTTCTATTTTAGTGGGAACCCATGCTGTTTTGGAAGATAAAGTTAAATTTAAAAATCTGGGATTAGCCATTATTGACGAGCAGCATAGATTCGGAGTTGCTCAAAGGGCTAAACTCTGGGCTAAAAATAAGATTCCGCCTCATATTCTGGTGATGACAGCCACACCAATTCCAAGGACTCTGGCCATGAGTTTTTATTCTGATCTGGATGTTTCGGTGATTGATGAAATGCCGGTGGGAAGAAAGCCTATTATTACAGCCCACCGCCGGGAAAAAGACAGATTGTATGTCTATAACTTCTGTAAAGATGAAATTAAAAACGGAAGGCAGATTTATTTTGTATATCCTTTGATTGAAGAATCTGAAACCCTTGATTATAAAAACCTTATGGAAGGTTTGGAGCATGTGATGGATTATTTTTCAGAATATAATGTCACTATGCTTCACGGGAAAATGAAACCGGATGAAAAAGATGCTGCGATGGCTTATTTTGCATCGGGAAAGGCTGAAATAATGGTTGCAACAACGGTCATTGAAGTGGGAGTAAACGTTCCGAATGCTTCTGTTATGGTTATTGAGAGTTCTGAAAGGTTCGGGCTATCACAGCTTCACCAGCTCAGAGGACGTGTGGGAAGAGGAGCAGAACAGAGTTACTGTATCCTCATGACTTCCGATAAATTATCAAAAGAAAGCAGAACACGTATCAAAACAATGACTGAAACCAATGATGGTTTTAAAATTTCTGAGGTAGATATGCAGCTTCGCGGGCCCGGAGATATACTGGGTACCCAGCAAAGTGGTGTGGTAGATTTTAAAAGACTGGATCTTATTAATGACTCGGCGATCATCAAAACAACAAAAAATACGGTAGAAAGAATACTGGAAGCTGATCCCATGCTTTCAAGACCCGACAATCTGATCATCAAAAATTATTATATCAGATACTACAAAGGAAAAAACAAGTGGAGTAAAATATCATAAAAAAACCGCAGAAAAAATTTCCTGCGGCCCCCTTATAAAACTGTTATTTAGAAGAAATTACTTTTTGGTATGTCCAAAAAAATTTATTTTAATAGTTCAGGTTTAATATTTTGTGATGTGGTGTGAAAATATTTATATAACAATATAATAATGAGCTAAAACCATTACTATTAAAATAAATTATAAAAAAACAAAATGAATTATTTTTTCCAACTTGCTTATTATAAAAACTAACTGTGTTTCGATGGAGATGAGGGAATGAAACGAATAAAAATATCTCCAACTACTTATTGAGTTTTCATGATTGTACCGTTTTGTTTAAAGATCTTCTGTGCTTTATAATTGGAAAATTAGTATAATCCATTTTGTTTAACTAACATCGTGATTTATATAAATTTTGTTCTTTAGAAACAATTACTTCTCATTCATCTGTATCTTGTACTATATAATAAATTTGTGTCTGAGTTTACTTTTACAAATGTCCGTATATTAATTCAGATGCCTTTTATATTATTTTAATGATTAGTTATAAAATTTTCACCTATTTGTGAATAGTATGCAATAAATACGATTTTTAAATTATTAACATTAAATTAATAAATCCTTTATTCATCATACTTTCAGGATTAAATTATCTTTATTCAAACCCGACGTGTGATACTGCCAGTTGATGGTAATAACTTCTGTAAGAACCTTTCTGAGCTTCTCAAAACAGTCCGGTTTTTTCATAAAAATGTGAGCACCTTTCACAAAAATTTCTTCTACTTCATTTTCCGGAATCGGATCAGAAAAAATGGCTGTCACCATGTTGTTGAATTTTGCATTCGAACTGATATCTTCCAGACATTCCATGCTCTCTTTTCCGGGAATCATATAATTTATAAAAACAAGTTCCGGAACTACGGCATCATCATTATTCAGGTATTCCATCAGGCTGTTTCCGTTACTGAAACATTGAACTTTTATAGAGATTTTCAACTCTTTCAAAATTTTTTTAAAAAAAATCAAAATGTTTTCATCGTTATCTGCTACTATTACGTTCAGAAATTCTTTATTCATACTGCATTTTAGGGTTTATTACCGTGCTTTGTACTCTTCTTCGCCTGCCTATAATTTTTTGAAACTGGGATGGGGTAATTCCTGTTGTATTTTTAAATTGGGTACTTAAATGCGCCACACTGGAATAGTTCAGCTTATGGGCAATTTCTGTAAGGCTTTGTTTGTTTCTTATGATAAGAGCCTTCGCATGCTCTATCTTCTGCAGAATAATAAAATTCTCAATAGAGGTAAAAGCAACTTCTGAAAACAGATTGGAAAGGTATCCATAGCTGTGATTAAGTTTTTCAGAAATATAGATAGATGCTTTTACAGGTATAATTTCATCAGAAAAGACAAGCTCTACAATAGCATCTTTGATTTTCTGGACCAACGCGTTTTTTTGGCTTTCTATGATCTCGATACCATAATCTTCAAGATTTTTCTTAAAAAGATTGTGCTGTTCCTGCGTAAGGGGCTCATAGAATTCCACCTCACCGAAGTTCAGTAACCTGTACTTCAGCCCGTGTTCTTTAAGTTTCTCGTCCAATACCTTTTTACAAAGAGCATTGAAATCAAATTTAACATACATTTTCATCCTAGTATATATAAGCCAATTTATGGAGTAAATATAATAATTTATTTCAAGTAAATGTGAAATAGGTGTATATTTTTAATATTTTACTATAAATACGAAAAAACTCCTGTATTTTAGAATACAGGAATTTAAACACTAAGGATGAAAAAAATATACTGATAAAAAGCTTTTCAGCTCAAAACCAAGCATATGAATGTATTGTATAAGTGATTTGGTTCTGAAGCAAAGATGAATCAAAAAAAGAAATCACTTGTTATAGAATTACAGGATAAAGTTACAAAATTTTAAGTCATTTATCTGTGAATTAGATATTCCATAAGAAAATCATCCATCACAAAACCGTTACCAATATCAAAAACACCTTCGTCATACACTCTATATCCCTGGGATTCGTAGAAGTTTCTGGCTGAATTGTATTTATTGACATTCAGGATAATTCTGTTGTTTCCGTTTTCAGAAACTTTCTCATTCAGAAACTGAAGTGCTCCTTTCCCAAATCCTTTTCCTTTACTCTCAGGAACCAGATAAATCCTGTGTAACTTTGTGGTTTCCTCTTCATAGTTGTGCTCATATCCGATAAAGCCTTCACAAGTATTATTATTTTCATCCTGAATAAGATAATAATGATAATTCGGATTTTGGAAATGATGTAAAATTTCATTTTCAGAATACATTTCTGAGAGCATAAACTCCATTTGTTCTTTCGAAAGAATGTCTGCATAAGCATTTTCCCATGATCGTCTTGCAAGATCCTGAATCAACGGGATGTCTGCAGCTGTTGCCTGTTGTAATTTCATGATTGATTATATTATGATGATTAAAAAAAGTGAAAAGCCTAAACTTTTCACTCTTTTTATATTGTTCAATGATACTGATGAGTTTTAACATGATTAAAATTCATTTTGTCAGATCATTATTAAATCTTAGCCATTTCAGCTTTAATTTTTGCATGAAGACCTTCAGAAGCTTTTACCAAAGGAAGTCTGAGATAATTTTTGATGATTCCTTTTTCGGTCAGGATTACTTTAATACCACAAGGATTACCTTCAGCAAAAATCAAACGGGTAATATCTACCAGTTTGTTATGAATTTCATAAGCTTCTTTTACTTTACCTTCGAAAGCAAGCTGTACCATAGTAGAGAATTCTTTGGGATACGCCTGTCCGATTACGGAAATTACACCATCTCCACCGGCTAATGTTACAGGTAATGTATATTCATCATCTCCTGAAACTAAAGAAAATCCTTCAGGTTTCTTTCTCAGAATATCAAAATACTGAAGAATGTTAGGAGAAGCTTCTTTAATCAAAAACAAATTCGGGAATTCCTTTGCAAGACGAAGCGTAGTCTCTGCTTCTACATTTTGCCCTGTTCTTGACGGAACGTTATAAATAATAATATTTTTTCCTGTGGAAGCTAATGCCTTATAATGCTGATAAAGCCCTTCCTGGTTCGGTTTATTATAATATGGAGATACTGAAAGTACTGCTTCAAATGCAGAAAGATCAGCTTCTTCAATCTGTTTCTTGACTTCAAGAGTATTGTTGCCGCCAATTCCCAAAACCAATGGAAGACGTTTATTATTCACCTTAATGATATGCTCAATTACCTGTTTCTTCTCCTCTGCAGAAAGCGTTGCGGCTTCTGCCGTTGTTCCCAATACTACCAAATAATTGGTTCCGTTTTCGATATTGTACTCCACCAGTTTTGTTAAACTGTCGAAGTCTACGGATAAATCTTCATTAAAGGGCGTTACCAATGCAACACCTACTCCTTTTAAAATGCTCATCTGTTAGAATTATTTTTGCCAAATTTAATCATTTACGGTAAGAATTTGTAATAAATAATAATGTTTTATTATACATATAGTTATATTTGCATATACTAAAAGAGATTATGAAAAATAAATTCTTGTTATTAGGAATTGCTCTGGTGTCGCTTACTGCATGCAAAACGGCTTCTGTGCCGCAGCTTGTGAATGTAAAGACCCAGAAAAATATTTCTATTAATAATGAGCTAAAGAATGATGAGGAGTTTGTAAAATTGATCGAACCTTATAAGCAGAAACTGGATCAAGAAATGAACCAGAAGATTTCACATACCAACGTGGATCTTACCAAACAGGGCGATAACAGCAATCTGGGTAATCTTTTAGCTGACTATACGTTTGAAGGAGGTAATGAATGGATCAAAACTCATCTAAAGCAAAATGTAGACGCTGCACTGATCAATATCGGAGGGATCCGTACCACTATCGGAAAGGGAGATATTTTACTTAAAAATGTATTTGAAGTAATGCCTTTCGAAAATGAAGTGGTGATTGTGAAAATGAAGGGAGCAGATTTACAGGGTCTTTTTGAGTATTATGCAAAAACGCAGGTCAACAATCCTGTTTCACATTTATATATTGAAACAAAAAACGGACAGGTAACCAAATCCTTAATCAACGGCAACACAGTAGATCCGGCTAAAGATTATTATATTGCCACTTCAGACTATCTTGCCCTGGGCGGAGACAATATGAAATTCTTTGCTAAAGGAGAAACCATTGCAACAGGGATTAAAATGAGAGATATGTTTATCGATTATTTTAAAAAATCACCTGAAGTGGTGGTTAATTCGGATGTTCGTTTACATTTTATCGGGAAGTAATAATGGATAGAAAAAGTTTTTTAAAAGCAATAGGAGGCGGATCTTTAGCAATGGCTTTAGCTCCCAATATGATGATGGCGGAGGAATTAAAAATTCTTAATTTAAAATCTGCAAATAAACTGACTATTCTTCATACCAATGACCAACATAGCAGAATAGAGCCTTTTGACGCGAGCTATACCAAAAATCCTAATCAGGGAGGTTTTGCAAGAAGGGCAAGCTTAATTCAACAGATCAGAAGCCAGGAAAGCAATGTTCTTCTTCTTGATTCAGGGGATATTTTTCAGGGAACTCCTTATTTTAACTTCTTTGGAGGTGAGCTGGAATTCAAATTAATGTCTATGATGAAATATGACGCCTCTACCATGGGAAATCATGATTTCGACAATGGGCTTGATGGATTTTTAAAGGTGCTTCCTAATGCGAAGTTTCCATTTATCTGTTCCAATTATGATTTTAAAAATACTGTTCTTGACGGGAAAACTTCTCCCTACCAGATATTCAACAAAAATGGAATCAAAGTAGGGATTTTCGGGGTAGGAATCCAGCTGGATGGTCTTGTAGGTAAAAAACAGTACGGGGAAACTGTTTATTCTAACCCGATTGATGTAGCACAGCATTATTCAAATTTCCTGAAAAAAGATCAGAAATGTGATCTGGTGATTTGTCTTTCGCACATCGGATACGACTACAGAGACGAACCGGATAAAATAAGTGATAAAATTTTAGCGGCCAATACAGAAAATATTGATATTATCTTAGGAGGCCATACTCATACATTCTTACCGGAACCACAATCCTTTACCAACAGACAAGGCAAAAATGTTCTTGTCAATCAGGTGGGATGGGCTGGTCTTCTTTTAGGTAGGATAGATTTTTATTTTGATACAAACAAAAACGTACAGCATATTTCCTGGAACAATCAGGTGATAGATAGCAGCATAACCGCATAATATGAAAAAACTTTCTCTAATTTCCCTTGGTATTTTAGCATCCCTGCAGCTGACAAAAGCTCAGGTTATTTCATCCAAAAAGTGGGCAGATCTGTTTTCCTACAATAATGTCTTAGCCATGAAAGAAGACAATGGAAAAATCATTGCAGCCACCCAAAACGGAATATTCTATTATACAATATCGACCGGAGAAATTACGAAGTTATCTAAAGCCAACGGGCTGCATAATATCGGAATTACAGCTTTCGACTATAATCCACAGACTAAAACCGGACTTATCGGTTATGAAAACGGATCTATGGATGTTATTACACCTCAGGAAATCAAATATATTGTTGATATTCCCATTGCTACAGGATATAATGGAGACAAAAAGATCAACCACATTTCCATAACCGGAGATCAGGCTGTCATTTCTGTTGGATATGGAGTTTCCATCTTTAATCTTCAGAATAAAGAATTTGGTGATTCTGCATTTTTCCTGACCGGCGGGGTTTATCAGGCAAGTAATGAAGCCACCATATTCGATAATAAAGTATATTCTGTAACGGATACAGGTTTGAAAAGCCATCAAATGAATACTACATTTCCTGTATTTTCTACATGGACAACGGAAGCTCCCGGAGCTTTCAAACATATAGATTCAGAATCAGAACTGGTTTTCTCAACGGCTACAGCAGCTTATATTTATAATAACGGTACCCCGACACAACTTCCTACTACTTTTGAAAAAATCAGGGATGTTGTTATTACTTCAAATAGTATTGTGGTTACAGATAACAGAGTATACACCTATGGAATCAATGGAGTATCACAAAATGCGGTAAGTCTTGGTGAAGAATGCAATACTGCATTAACAGCTGGCGGAAAGATTTTAGGAGGAACGGTATTATCGGGAATTAAGGATGAAGGTAACAATACTTTTAAACCTTCCGGTCCTTATTTCAATTTTGCCTATAATATCAATCTTTTTGACAACGGTCAGCTCCTGGTTTCCTCTGGTGCCAGAGCCAATAACTACAACCATCCGTTTATTCAGCCACAAGAACCAGGATTTTATTATTTCAATGGTACGGAATGGATTTATCCTTCATTTTTCAATAAAAGTAATCCCAATCGTCCAACCTTTATCAACGTACTGGATGCTATTATAAGTCCTTATAACAATAATGAAGTACTCTTTACCAATTATACCATGTTGGATAATGGAGTTTACAAAATGAAGTACAATGCTACCAGTAAAGATTTTGAACTGGTAAAATATTATAATCTGGGAGCACAGCCTTACTACAGACGCCCAGTAGGTTTTGCTACAGACGCTCAGAGCAATCTTTTTGTATCATTTGGTTTTAATGATGGAAACCCATCTATGGGAATTTATGATAAAGCAGCTGATGATTTTGTTATCAAAAAATTAGTTCTGGCCAGTGATGGTACTCAAAAACCGGTTTTCCACGAAAATATGTTGTGGACTCCGCTGCCGAGATCCAATAACTTCTGGGTATATGATTATAAAAATGCTCTTAACCTTTCCGATGATTCAGATTATATCCTGGGAACATCTAATGGATTTAACAGTTCAGGAGGAATTTTATCTGTAGCCTTTGATAAGGCTGGTGATGCATGGATTGGTACGGACGGAGGTCTGAGGATCATGTCAAACGCAGCATCAGAAATTAAAAGTGCCCAGCCTAAAGTGGAACCTATAGTGATAGAGCAGAATGGTTTGGGTGAAGAGCTTTTCAGAGAATCAGCAATTCTTCAGATTGCAGTAGATGCAGGTGATTATAAATGGGTATCTGTTGACGGTGGAGGTGTTTACTACCTCTCTTCAGACGGTCAGAGAACCATAAAACATTTTACAAAGGAAAATTCACCACTACCTACCAATAGTGTTACCGATATAAAAGTTGATAAAAAAACAGGTAAAGTATATTTTGTAACATATAATGGTATTGTGACTTATCAGGGCGATGTTGCTGATGTGACATCCAATTTCGGTGATGTTGTAGTATATCCTAATCCTGTTGTGTATTCAAACTTCAAAGGAAAAGTAACGATAAAAGGTCTTGCAGAAAAAACCAATATAAGAATCGTGGATGCTGCAGGAAATGTAGTACACTCTGCCGTTGCACGAGGAGGTTATTATGAATGGGATCTCAATAATCAGAAAGGAACAAGAGTAGCTTCAGGGATTTATTTTGTCCTGATGACGAATGAAGACGGATCTGATAAAGCTACCGCCAAAATAGGAGTGGTTAATTAATGAATTCACAAAACGGTTTTTTACTTTCATTTATCAAATACGGGGAAAATGATGCTGTATTGCATTGTTTTACAGAAGAAGAGGGTTTTCAGAGCTATTTTCTGAAAGGAATTTATTCCAAAAAGAACAAAAAGAAAGCCCTGCTTCAGCCGCTGAGCCAGCTCAATTTTTCAGTTAATCCAGCACGGGGCAACGGAATTCCGACTGTTTCAAAGTTTGAACTGGTAAAAAATAATGACATCTATACAGATATAAAGGTCAATACTGTCATTTTCTTTATCTCGGATTTTCTGAGTCATATTCTTAAGCATGAGAATAAAAATATTCCCGTCTATTCCGGTATTGATCATCTTATCAGTGAGCTGACCAATAGAAATTATCAGGCACATCTTCTGTTTTTACTGGCTTTTTTAAAAATTCAGGGTGTAGCTCCATTATTGAGCGAAGGAAATTTCTTAGATCCGGAAACCGGCACTTTTTCTTCAGGAATAAGCCATCAGCTTTTCAATGAAGAAATTTCAATGGTATGGAAAGAAGCTCTTTGTGCAGAAGATTTTTATGCCACAAAAATCCGTTCTTCATTAAGAAAAGATTTCCTTGACAGTCTTTTGGTGTACTATCATTATCATATCACGGACTTCAAAACTCCGGCCTCACTTGAAATTATACAGCAGATATTTGAATAAACCAGCTTATTGTTTTTCTGCATTATCCGGCATTTCAGTTTCGGATTCTGCCATTTCTTTTTTGGAAAATCTGGGCTGAAGAATCTTAGCAATAAGTCCCGTCCAGCCTGTCTGATGGGAAGCTCCAACTCCACGGCCGTTGTCTCCATGGAAATATTCATAGAAAAGGATATAATCTCTAAAATCCGGATCGGTCTGAAACCTTTCATACTGCCCATGAACCGGGCGTTTACCATTTTCATCCTTTAAAAATATCTTCGCTAGTCTTTTATTTAAAGCATCTGCAATCTGATCAAGGTCTGAATAATTACCGCTGCCCGTAGGATATTCTACCAAAAAATCCGGACTGTAATAGAAGAAAAAACGCTGAAGACTGTCAATAATAAGAAAATTGATCGGAAACCACACGGGGCCGCGCCAGTTGCTGTTTCCGCCAAACAAACCGCTGTCACTTTCTGCAGGGGTATATTTAACAGTAAAATCCGTTTCATTCAGAGTTAAAGTATAAGGATTTCTTTCATACTCTTTGGATAAGGCTCTTACTCCATAATCACTTAGAAATTCATCCGGATTCAACATCCGGTTTAATAGTCTTTTCAGACGATGTCCCCGAAGCAGGGATAAAAGATGTTTTGAATCCTGTCCCTTCACTTCCCATCTTGAAACCAGAGAAGCGAGTTCAGGTTTATTATCCAGTACCCATTTCATTCTTTTTTTGAAATTGGGAAGGTTTTCAATCATTTCATCATCAATAACCTCAACAGCAAACATCGGGATCAGCCCAACGATGGTTCTTAATTTCAGATACATATGAGTTCCGTCACTGGAAGTAATTGCATCATAGAAAAATTCATCCTGCTCATCCCAAAGACTGAAATTCTCATCCCCCATATTATCCAATGAATGGGCAATCGACAGGAAATGTTCAAAGAATTTCATCGCCATCTCCTCATACACCTTATTGTAAAGAGCCAGTTCCAGGGCAATTCTCATCATATTGAGGGCAAACATAGCCATCCAGCTCGTTCCATCCGACTGTTCCAGCTGTTCTCCGTTGGGTAAAACAGAATTCCTGTCAAAAACACCGATATTATCAAGTCCCAGGAATCCTCCTTCAAAGATATTATTACCGTTAAGGTCTTTTTTGTTAACCCACCAGGTAAAATTCATGAGCAGTTTTTGGAAAGCACTTTCGAGAAATTCCAGGTCCGGTTTGTCTTTTAAATATTCATCAATTTTAAATACTCTGAAAACCGCCCAGGCATGTACAGGAGGATTCACATCACTCAGGTTCCATTCGTAGGCAGGAAGCTGTCCGTTGGGATGCATATACCATTCAAACAGGAAAAGTTTCAGCTGATGTTTTGCAAAGTCCGGATCTATCAAAGAGAAACTGATGGTATGAAATGCCAGATCCCATGTTGCATACCATGGATATTCCCATTTATCAGGCATTGAAATGATATGCTCATTGTTCAGATGCTTCCAGTCGTAATTTCTTATTGTTTCCCGGGATTTTGGCGGCGGCACTTCGGAAGGGTCACCTTTCAGCCATTTTTCTACATTGTAGTGATAAAACATTTTGTTCCAAAGCATTCCGGCAAAAGCCTGCCTTTGAACCAGTTTTTCATCTTCCGAAGCAATTCCTTTCTGGATTTCTGCATAAAACTCATCTGCCTCTTTCTGTCTTTGTTCAAAAAGGATATCAAAATCTTTAAAAGGCTCTCGAATATCCTTATCTGAAAGTCTGAATTCAAATATCTTCGCTTCTCCATCCTGAAAGTCCTCATCAATAAAGAAAGAAGCTTTAGTTCCTGCATTTTGCGGATTTACAGACTGGGAATTTCCCGTCATCACAAAATTATTGATCCCGTCTTTACAGTATTTTGAATCATTAGAACATTGATAAAGCTTTTCATTATTGGTTTCATTATTACAAAACAAGGTCTTTAAGGACTGTTTTGCATATACATTTTTAATCTCAATATCCTGATGATTGACTTTAATATGATCAGCATCTTCCGCAGACAATTGGGGTTTATAATCATCATATCCCCAGTTCCAGGTATTTCTGAACCAAACTGTCGGTAAGATGACCAGACATGCTTCTTTTTCAGATTTATTGATAATTGTTAATCTTACAAGAATATCATTCTGACTTTCTTTTGCATATTCTATAAAAATATCAAAATAGTCATTCTGATCAAAAATTCCTGTGTCAATCAGCTCATATTCCGGATCCTCTTTTCCTCTTTCAGCATTTATTTTTACAAGCTGCTCATAAGGAAATGCATTCTGAGGGTACTTGTACAGCATCTTCATATAAGAATGGGTAGGAGTAGAATCAAGATAATAGAAATATTCCTTTACATCTTCACCATGATTCCCTTGTCCGTTGGTGAGTCCAAAGAACCGCTCTTTCACCATTTTGTCCTTTTTATTCCAGAAACCTACAGAGAATACAAGTTTCTGAAGATCGTCACAGATTCCGCATATCCCTTCTTCACCCCAACGGTATGTTTTGGCTTCTGCGGTATCGTGGCCTGTGTAATTCCAGGCATCTCCGTCTTCACTGTAGTCTTCCCGAACGAGCCCCCATTCACGGTTGCTTACATAAGGGCCCCATTTTTTCCATGAAATATCTGAAATTCTCTGTTTTTCCAACATAAACGATAATTATGAGTAGTGAGTAATATTTAATTCCGTTTCAAGTTCTAAAAAACAACCTCAAAAACTTTAAACCTTGAACATTAAACTTTGAACTTCGAATTCCTTTATCCTCCGGTAGAAAAACTCTCAAACGTAGTCATTCCACCATCCACGAAAATGCTTGTTCCGGTAATATAATCTGCAAGGTCACTGGCAAGAAATGCAGCTAAATTTCCGATATCCTGCGGTTGTCCGATCCTGTTATAAGGAATAAGGTTGAAAAGAGAATTAAGAGCTTCCGGAGTATCCCATGCATTCCGGTTAATCGGCGTCTGAATCGCTCCCGGACAAATGGAATTGACACGGATTTTGTCCGCACCATATTCCTGAGCAAGCGTTTGCATCAACATTCTGATTGCCCCTTTACTGGAAGCGTAATTAGCATGACCCGCCCACGGAATAATTTCATGCACTGAACTGATATGAATAATTTTCCCACAGGCAACAGAGCGGGAAGTGTCGATTCCTCTTCGCAGAAATTCTTTAATGGCTTCTCTGGCGCATAGAAATTGTCCTGTCAGATTAACTCCTATGACAGCATTCCATTGATCAAGAGTCATTTCAGTGAATTTTGCGTCTTTCTGAATCCCTGCATTATTGATCAGAATATCTACAGTCTGGTACTCAGCAATGACATCCTGAAACATTCTGATGACCTGATCTTCTTTGGAAACATCACATTGGTAGGTCATTCCTTTCCCTCCGGCATCCGTTATTTCTTTTAAAACAGCTTTAGCTTCATCCGTAGATCTTTCTGAGGAATGGTTGACAATGACTGTTGCTCCTGCTGCCGCCAATGATTTTGCAATTCCTGAACCGATTCCACTGGAAGCTCCTGTGACTACTGCCACCTGATTCTGAAGTGATATTTCCATGTTTTGTAATTTGATGTTACTCAAAGTTATGGAAAGATATCAGCAGATAAAAAATTATGATTTTAAAATTTTATTAAAGTTTTTTGTACATCAGATATTGAGGTCCGCTTCTTCCGATTCTGGTCTTACCGTCATAAATGTATCCTGCCTTAAGGTAAATATGGTAAGCAGAATCGTTTTTCTGATTGACGGCCAATACAATTTCATCGCAGGTTTTAAAGTAGTTTCTGACAAAATCACTTACTTCAAGCATCGCCGCTTTTCCAATTCCTTTGCCCTGCATCCCGGGATTCACAGATAAGGATCGTAACAACGTTGAGTTTTCATTATTAGTAAGTTCCAGTTTATCTTTCCCGAAATCAAGGACAAAAAAGCCTGCAGGCTGATCGTTGTAAAATATAGTCACGGGAAATGCATCGTTATCATCCCTCTCACTGATGCTTTGCAAAGCCTGTTGAGCAGTCGCTGTAAATCTCATCTGATTTTCATCCAAAGCATAGCTGACCCCGGAAAGATCTTCTGGTTTAAAGAATTCTAAATGTATCATAATATTAGTGATGGTAAATATCTTCATACATTACCCCTGCACGGATTTCCACGGGAAGCTTATTTTCCTCCGGAACAATCGGGCAGTTGTAATCATAAGCATTATAAGCACAGAACGGATGGTAAGATTGATTAAAATCAAGCACAATGGTATTTCCTTTCGGGATTTTAAGATCCATATATTTCCCTCCTCCGTAGGTTTCTTTTTCATTGGTTGCATCACGGAACGGAAGGAAAAGATAGTCTTTGTATTTTTCCTGTTTGATCAGATCCAGGCTTTGGTATAACGTTACAGTATACGGCTTGCCATCTAATATAAAGGTTGCTTTTCCATATTCCTGATACGTTTTTGTTTTCCCTGAAGACGTAGGAAGATCAAAGGGTTTTGTATCTTCTGATTTTACAAATTGCGCAGTAACTCTGTATTTAGCATCAAAAGGGAAGAAAGGATGTCCTTTAAAATTTTTAAAATTATCACCTCTTAATGGAGTTTCCTTTGGGTTAAGATATTCTGCATTGAGTTCTTTCTGAAACTTCTGAACCTCTTTCTCTTCCTTTGACATCTTTTTCTGAGAAAAAACCCATAGAGGAAGCAGTAAAAAGAGTATGATATATTTTTTCATGAATTTAAAATTATAAGTAAAGCTATTGTTTATGAGATTATTTTAATAGTTCATTTTATTATAATGTAAAGTAAAAATCTTTTGATTCGCAATAAGCAACTTCTCCGTTAGATTTCATACGTTCCCAAACTTTGATCCGAGCTTCTTCCCAGTTATTATTTCCTCCTTCAGAAATAATACGTTTCATAAATAAATTTTTACAATGTAAAATCATCGCTCTTGAAATTCCTTTTCCTAAATAATATTTTTTTGAATCTGGAAACAAATCAACGACTTTCAAATCATTGCCATTTTCCATTTCTCGGAGGATAAAACTAAACTTGTCATGCTCTTCTTTCCCTTTCTCCCAAATTTCAAAAATTAATATATTAACATCATGGTCTTCTGAATATACTTGTTGAAAACTATATAAAAAAGAATAATTTATTTCATTTTTTGAAGTGTAGAGAATGCTTGTCATTTAATCGTAAATTAATATTTTTTCAACTCCTTTATCATAGTATGCTTTTCATTAATGTACTCACATATTATTTATAATTGATTTTGTGATTCAACTCTAAAGGATTATTTTCTTCAAGAATGGATTTTTGCGCTTCTCTGATCATTTCATTCATATCTTTTTCATTTCCCTGAGGATCTGTAAATATAACTTTTTTGGCGGTTTTGGTATTCCAGGGGTCATTATAATATGATTTTCCTAGCTGCTCATATTGTGTCCAGTCGATTTTAATTGTTTTTGTCCTTACATCAAACCAATTGCTGCCTTTTTTTACCTGTATTAAATTGAATGAGTAATCATGTTCTGTATCTTCAATGGAAATGATTAAACCAGGTAATCCATTGAAAATATAGGGACCATCATTAAAAGGCAATTCCGTCGTAAACCAAGCAATCCAGTTTCTACCACCATAACTAACTTCTGCTTTTTGCGATTTATATTTTCCAATAGTTTTTTGTTCCGGTATGATTTTCCAATTTAGCTGTTCATCAATCGGTAGAACATAATTTGCCTTTAAGTAAGTAATAATTTTCTCTATTTTTTTATTAAGGATATCTTTTTTAATATAAAATTGATTTTCAACCCCCATTATATAGCCTCCACTTTTATTAATAAGCTTTAGGGAATCAGCATTTCTGGACATGGAATCTCTAAAAATAGAAGTATTATTCTCCAAATCCAAAATCATATTTTCAGTATTAATATTTTCAGGTTTTTCCTTACTTGTTCTATATTTAGCCTCATAAATAAAGCTAAACTTTTGTGAAAAAATAGATGTTGATAGTAGTAAAAAAAATAAAATAAATTTCAATTTGTGTGGTATTTTCATAGAATCTATCGTTATTTGAGATTAATTAGATATTAATATTTTTTTTATTGAATTTATACTTTCAGAAAAAAATTCTAAATATCCTTTTTTTTCAAATGCTCTTCTCAATCCATCATTATAAAACCAAATTTCTGTAATAACATCATTTTTCTTTTCGATATGACTGCCGTCTAACTTGTTAGCAATTTTTGAAATTTCAAAAATTTTATTTTCTGAAAGCACATATTCTTTAGATATTATTTGATATGCTCTATCTATTAAATACCACTTATCATCAATATTTTTAACAGCATAAGGAAAAGTATCTCTAAGTGCTATAAACTTTTAAACTACTACTCATTTTATCGATTTTTAAGACTATTTATGTTTAAGATTCTGTATTCTTAACTTTAAGCAATTTAAGGAATCATGGTCATATTTAAGACTAAATTTCTTTTAAAAAGACAAAAATCCTAACTTTAAAGTTAGGCAATCTAATCTTTTTCTGAGAAAAAACCCATAGAGGAAGCAGTAAAAAGAGTATGATATATTTTTTCATGAATTTAAAATTATAAGTAAAGCTATGAATTTTCATTCCAACAAAAGTTAAAATTGTAATAAAAAATATAATCCTGTTTTAAATAAAATTAACCTCTGATAATCTAGCATACTTTTTGAAAAACAAAGCTCATGGACAGAAAAAGCTTCATAAAGACCAGTGTTCTGGCAATATCAGGATTTTATTTTCTTCAATCCGAATTATTTCATGCAGCGGAAAGAAGAAACAATCAGACCGTTGAAAACAACGATGTTCCGATTGTTATTATTGGCAGTGGATATGGCGGAGCGGTTTCAGCTCTGCGTCTTTGTGAAGCCGGAAAAAAAGTAGTGCTGCTGGAGATGGGTCTTAACTGGGAAAAAGCAGGAATTCCGTTTTCCAATCTGCTGAAACCCGGAAAAAGCTCTGCATGGCTGAAAAACAAAAGCATTGCTCCCTTTATGAATATTTTTTCTCTGACTCCTTTTACCGGAACTCTGGACCGTCTGGATTTTGATCATATTAAAATCTGGGTAGGAAGAGGGGTTGGCGGAGGTTCTCTGGTGAATGGCGGAATGGCTGTCACTCCCAAAGAAAGCTATTTCAGAGAGGTTTTCCCTGATCTTGATGCTGAAAAGTTTTATAATCATTATTTTCCTCTGGTACGGGAAGAACTCAGGGTAAATGTTATTGATGAACAGTTTCTGAAAGACTGTCCTTACTATAAATTCACCCGGGTAGGTGAAGCAGAAGCTCACAAAGCTGGCTTTAAAACCATTCGGGTTCCCAATGTGTATGATTTTAAATATATGGAAAAAGAGTTCAGAAATGAAGTTCCCCGCTCTGCTCTCAATACTGAAGTGATCTATGGAAATAACCACGGAAAAAACAGTTTAGATAAAACCTACCTCAGAAAAGCACTGGAAACAGGAAATTTAGAAATTCTTGACCTTCATCGGGTCCAGACCATTCAATTGAACGATGACAAAAGCTATACATTGAATGTCCAGCAGATTGATACTTCAGGTGCTTTGCTTACTAACAAAGTCTTTACCTGTAAAAAACTGATTCTTTCTGCAGGAACAATGGGCACTTTACAACTTCTGTTACAATCTCATGCAGAGAACGGATTTCCCATCCATGAAAAGATTGGTAAAAACTGGGGAAATAACGGAAATTTTATGACGGGGAGAAACTGGGTGAAGCCTTTGTCTGGTGGCACCGGAGCTAAGCAATCCACCATTCCGGTGGGAGGAATTGACAACTGGGATGATCCAGAACATCCGTTTTTCACAGAAATAGCTCCTCTGCCCATGGGAATGGATGTGGCTACTGCTTTGTATCTGCTCATCAACAGGGTTGATAAAAAGGGAGAAGTTGCTTATCATAAAGCCAGCCAATCCCTGACATTAAACTGGGATGAAAGCAATACCGCTAAAATGAGAGAAAATGCCCAATATTTTATCCGTAAAATGAATAAGGCTAATGGCGGTACAAGAAGCCATTTACTTTTTAATAATGGTTTTGGAGCAGATATCTGTTATCATCCGCTTGGAGGGTGTGTCCTTGGT
Organism: Chryseobacterium sp. AG844; assembly: GCF_003182335.1. Classification (NCBI taxonomy): domain Bacteria; kingdom Pseudomonadati; phylum Bacteroidota; class Flavobacteriia; order Flavobacteriales; family Weeksellaceae; genus Chryseobacterium; species Chryseobacterium sp. AG844. Next base: position 75,463 of record NZ_QGTV01000007.1, read on the forward strand.
GAAGCTACCAACGAATATGGAAAGCTAAAAGATCATGAGAATCTATATGTACTGGACGGATCTTTAATTCCGGGAACCATTGGTGTGAATCCGTTTGTAACTATTACGGCTATTGCAGAATATTGTATTGAAAACCTTATTAAACAGAATGAATTTGCCTGAAATTAAGACATTGTCTTCACATTCTTAAGATAGTTCCGAATATCATCCTCCAGCTTTGACGGATAGATAAAATGAAGCTTTTCAGCCAGTGAAGTTCCCAACTCATGAACCAGATCTGCATAGGCAAACAATGCATTCCAGTTTTCTTCAATATCGCTGCCGGAGAAAGTTTTTTCCACTTTATTCCATAAATCAGATGAGAGATATTTTTTGAAGAGTCTTCCATGTTTATTGGTTGTGATCATGTTCCAGTTATAATTTCCAGCAATATACCATTCAATTAAGGGAACAAGATAATCTGTACGAAGAATATTTTCGGACATAAATTTGGCGTAAAAAATATCTCCACGCTTCAGGCACTTTGCCACATAGGTTGTATCCCACCAAAAATCATTCATCAGCTGCTGAAATTCTTTTTCCGTCGGCTGCTGAATCATTATTGACTGATACGTTGGCAGTTTAAGATTTTCAGTCAGATCATCTTTATCTATTAAAACTTTATAGCCAACATCCCAATCTTCGGGAAGGTTTTCCTGATTGATTTCTTCAATAAATTCCGATACCTGATACAGCTTAAAATCCACTTTTACATGATCTTTATATAAGACCATTTTCATAGCATGCTTCCCGTCAAAAACACGATCATCTTCTTCAATCATGGAAATAGGCTCACCAAAAAGGCTGATCCATTCATTTCCCGATTCATAAGATGTTCTGTTTTCAAAAACAAGCTCTATATCAAGATCACTGAAATCATCTACCGGAGCATAAGGGTTTACCAATGAGCTGGTCAGGAGAACAGCCCGGATATCAGGATTGTTTTCAGCCCAATGAATAATCCGTTCCAGCTTTTCTTCCCTTACTTTCATATTAATAATTAATAAGACTCTGATATTTTGACACGATACACATCAGAAGAGTTTCTTTTAATTGATTCTACAAAAAAGCCACCTTCCTCAGGAATAACTTCTTTCAGATCAAAACTTTTGCAGTCTTTTGGCAGCCCGGAAAAGATCAGGGTAAACCAAAAGTCTTTCATAAAGGGAACCGGTGTCCAGTATGGGGAAATTGAAATGTTTTCCGCATGAATCATTTTGCTTCTATGCTCAGACTGATTGTCAAAAAGATAGGTTGAATGCCAGATTCTGATCAGGTTTCCTAAGAATGGAGATGCCGGAAAGCAACAGTGTACAATAACCTGGCTCTCCTCTTCTGTTTTCGCCTGAAGAGATTCAAGGAGTTCCTTGGCAATGACTGGTTTTACAATTACTTCTTCCACCTTTTTATAAGTAATAAGTAATGAGCAATAAATAATAGGATTACTTATTGCTCATTATGGATGTTAATATTCTAATTCTAATTTTTCTTTGGTGTAATTTCTTACTTGCTGAGTCAGTTCAGGGTTATCAGCCAGTTTTTGACCATAGGAAGGAACCATTTCAAGCAGCTTTGCTTTCCATTCTCCATGCAGTTTTTCAGGGAAGCATTTTTCCAGCACATTCAGCATGGCATATACGGCTGTGGATGCACCCGGTGAAGCTCCCAGCAGGGAAGCAATCGTTCCACTCTTGTTTACGACCACCTCAGTTCCGAATTCCAGTTTACCACCTTCTTTTTCATCTTTTTTGATGATCTGAACTCTCTGTCCTGCTACTTTCAGTTCCCAGTCTTCTTCTTTAGCATCTTTGATAAATTCTCTCAAATGCTGCATTCTCTGAGACTTTGTCATCGCAACCTGCTGAATCAGATATTTTGTAAGCGGAATATTATGCCACCATGCTCCAAAAAGTGACCTTAAATTCTTCGTATTTACACTTTCAGGAAGGTCAAGATAACTTCCTTCTCTTAAAAATTTGGTTGAGAATCCTGCAAAAGGTCCGAAAAGAAGCGCTTTTTTTCCATCAATAATCCTAAGATCAAGGTGTGGAACAGACATTGGCGGAGCATCTACCGTAGCCTGAGTATATACTTTAGCATGGTGCTTTTCAACCAGTTCCTGATTATGACTTACCAGCCACTGCCCTGAAACCGGGAAGCCTCCGTATCCTTCACTTTCTTTAATATCTGAGCTGTCCAGTAGGGGAAGCGCGTATCCTCCCGCACCGATAAATACAAAATCTGCTACCACTTCCTGTTTGTGGCTATGGATTCTGTCTTTCACTTTCATTTCCCATGTACCGTTTTCTCTAGGGCTGATATCTTTTACTTCGTGGTATAAGAAAACCTCAACATTAGAATCTTCCAGAAGATGTCTTCCCATTTTTCTCGTCAATGTTCCGAAGTTTACATCTGTTCCCATATCCATCTTCGTTGCTGCCATTACTTCAGACTGATTTCGTTTACTCATTACCAGAGGAATCCATTCTTTCAGTTTTTCGTGATCTGTAGAAAATTCCATTCCTGAAAAAAGAACAGACTCTGCCATTTTATCGTGGCGTTTTTTAAGGTATTCAGCATCTTTTTCTCCGAATACCAGACTCATATGAGCACAGGAATTGATAAATTCTTTAGGTTCACGGATATATCCTTTGGTAATCAGATAGGACCAGAATTGTTTTGAAATTTCAAACTGCTCTGCAATGCTTTCGGCTTTGGTAATATCAATAGATCCGTCCGGTTTTTCAGGGGTATAGTTGAGCTCACAAAAAGCGGAGTGGCCTGTTCCGGCGTTGTTCCATGCAGCTGTACTTTCTTTGGCAAACCTTCCGAGTCTTTCGAAGATAGCAATTTCAAGATTTGGATCAAATTCATGAAGCAGCGTTGCTAAAGTGGCGCTCATGATTCCGCCGCCTATCAGTACAACGTCGTATTTAGGTTTCGGTGTTCTGCTTGTAAGCGATTGTGACATAATTTTAAAATTTTACTTCAAATTTCGGGAAAAGTTTTAAAAATCAGCACGATTTAATCCGTTATTTTTTTGTTCAAAAGACTTCTTGAGTACACAACAAAAAACCATGGAAAATTTCAATAAAGTACCATTGAAATGATTGATAATATAAAATAGCAGTACGGGTCGCTGCCAGGATTAGTCAATAAAAAAACTTAAGCATTTACTGCCTAAGTTTTTCTATGTATGTTTAACGGGCTTTTATTCCAGCTCCATTTTAATTCAATTTTGCGGTCAGTTTTTTAAACTGCTTTTCAGCATTTTTACCTTCATACAAAATAGCATATACCGTATCAATAATCGGGAGTTTAAGGTTTTTCTGTTTCGCTGTCTTATAAATGGAATCTGCTGCGTAATATCCTTCTGCTACCATGTTCATGGACTGAATGGCAGACTTCACGGTATATCCTTTTCCGATCAGGTTTCCAAGGTTTCTGTTTCTTGAGAAAAGTGAATACGCCGTTACCAAAAGGTCACCCAGATAGGCACTTTCGTTCACATCTCTTGGTGCTTCATAAATCGCTTCTAGGAAAGTTTCCATTTCACGGATTGCGTTGGAAACAAATACGGCTGTAAAGTTATCTCCATATCCTAATCCACTGGCAATTCCTGCTCCGATGGCAAAAATGTTCTTAAGGATCGCACTGTATTCATTTCCTAAAATATCTTTGCTTGTATGCACTTTGATAAAATCTGAGCTGAATATTCCTTCAAGTTTTTCAGCAGTTTCATCTTCTACTGCCGCAATCGTAAGATAAGAAAGTCTTTCCATGGCTACCTCTTCGGCATGACAAGGTCCTGCAATAACAGCCTGGTTTCTGAAGCCAATTTTAAATTCATCACGCAGATAATGCGCCACCACATCATTTACTTTTGGGATAATTCCTTTAATCGCAGAGATAAAGATTTTATCTGAATAATCACATGTCATCTTATCCAGAGTATCGGACAGGTAAATAGATGGTGTTGCCAGCACAATAACATCACAGGCAGATACCAGCTCGTTAATATCTGTTGTCAGTTTTAAACTTTTAAGATTAAAATGTGCCGCCGTAAGATAGGTTGGGTTATGCCCGCGCAGCTCGATAGCTCCTTTTACAAATTCATTTCTTACGCACCAGTGTACAACTTTACAGTTTTCAACAAGCATTTTTACGATAGCGGTTGCAAAACTTCCGCTTCCTACAACTCCTACAGAAATATCCTTTTTATTCTTTTTTGGATTCGAAGATTCTGAAATAATTTTCTTTTTAGCCATAATTGGAATGTGAACTGCAAAGATATTAAAACAAAGACGTAACGCGGGCTTTGAAACTATGATAAAAGCCATTTTCTGAAAAAATTAACACTTCAACACAATTAAATAGTTAATTAGCCGTTAAATACAGAAAAAACTGAATTTTAAATAAAAATAACTTACAAAACTTATTTTTATTTAAATTTGCAGCTTCAAAACCGTTTTAAATTGACTAAGAGAAGAAATATGAAAAAATTTCTAAGCAGCAAGAAGAACGTAAACATTCTCCTGGGAGGACTTTTACTAGTAGTTTTTGCACAGGGTGTCTTCATTGCCAAGCTCTTTTCTGAAAGAGATGACAAAACCTACGAAGTGAACCTTGTAAAAATAAACACTGAAAAAGACAGTGTAGATTATCTAAAAATGAAAACTGATCTTACTCTTGTAGATCAGACAGTTGCCCAGCTCAACTCCTTCCTGAAGTCCAAAGACATTACCAACGAAAAGCTGATGATGCTCAGCCAGGACAGTATTTCCAATTCTATTTATCTTTCCAAGCAGGCTAACCGATACAGCCAGTATCTGATGGATCTTCAGAAAAAACTGATGCAGGTTCCTCTAGGAATGCCTACTGACGGCTATATTTCGTCCAATTTCGGGATAAGAAAAAATCCTATCCCGTTCAAAACTGTTTTTGCTTCGGTAAAATCTGGTGCAGCGACTGAGACAAAGCCAGCTGCCGTTGCAGCTGCAAAACCAGAAGTAAAAGCCGAACCCGTTGAGAAAATTGTAGAGCTTACTGACAGCTATGGAAATAAAAGAGAAGTAAAAGTGATGGTTACCCCAAAAGCGGCTCCTGTAGCTGCAACTTCTGCTCCTGCAACGACAACAAAAGCTGCTTCCGGAGCTCCTTCAACTAAAACTGCTGTTGCTGAAAAAAACAACCCACCAGCTGAGGCTGATCAGATGCAGTTTCATAAAGGACTGGATATTGCTGTTGCCTATGGTTCTGATGTAAGAGCTGCCGCTGCCGGAACAGTCATTTTCTCCGGACAAAAAGGAGGCTATGGAAACTGTGTGATTGTTTCTCACGGAAACGGACTGGCCACACTATACGGACATTTATCTGAACTTGTTGCTAAGGTGAACGATAAAGTAAAAGTAGGCCAGGTCATTGCAAAATCCGGAAACTCCGGACGTTCTACAGGACCTCATCTTCATTATGAAGTACACAAAAACAATACTCCGATTAACCCGAAATTGTTTATGAATCTATAAAAAGAAAACTGTCTCATGTGAGGCAGTTTTTTGGTTTTAAAAATTAAAGTATTCATTTAGAGGTCTTTTTTAAACACGAAGAACACGAATAGTTCCACGAATATAACGAATCACGAATATAATTCTCATGATCATCGATCTGCATAATCTGAAAAATCTGTGAGAGGTTATTTTAACGCAAAGTTTTTAATTTGCTTTCTTTTGAGTCTAAGGAGGCAAAGTTGGAATCAGCAAGCTGATTTAACTAAGCGTTGAGGATATTCATTGTTAATTCTTATGATATAAAAAACAGCTGCTAATGCAGCTGTTTTTTTACTTTAAGATTTTAAGCGTTCCTTTCGGATGGGTGAATGTACCGTCCGGACCTGCAATATTCGAGTAGATGATATTTTTATTATAATCCTGAATATGGGTTACATTGAAACCAAGGTGTGGCTCATGCCAGTAGACCATAAAAACATTTTTTGCTACTTCTACGGCAGTATATTCTACAGTATCTGTACTGTTTTTTGAACTTCCGGCTGTTCCTGTGAATGTCATGGTTTTATTATCTTTAAAATCAAGAACGAATTTAACTTCTCCAAAGTCCACTTCCACTTTATGTCCGATTGCCGGATAGGGTGATTTCAGATCCCAGTCCATTTCTTTAAGATAAACCTTTACTCCCATTTCCAATTCTTCTTTTCCAGGCAGATCAGGATATTTTTTTACCATGAAATCTACAATTGCAGCTGTAGTTTTGTTCTCTGTTACTGCCTGCTTGTAATTTTCCAGATAACCTTTCACAAAATCAAGAGACTGTGGTGATGTAGACAATTCTGCAAAATGAGAAGGAATAACTTTTTCCGGTTTCAAACCTTTCATAGCATCAATCTGTCCTATCCATTGATCAATGGCTTTTACATTCTGAGTGTCTGCCATCCAGAGATGTGAGCCAACAGAAACTGAAATCCCGCCTGCAATGGTTTTGATGGACGGAATCCAAAGAAAGCTATGTGCAGGATCTTCAGGATTTTGTCTGATTTCAATTTTATTTCCTTCAAGATCAGGAATTGAAGTAACTGCTTCTGGAATTATAATTTCCGATGGTGCATCTGCCTTCAGTTGTGGTTTCCAGACTCCCATTTTATCATCTTTTGAAGCTGATATAAGATAAGCAGTCTGTGCCGTTGAGATAATTTTAGCATTGGGAAAAGCTTTTTTAATCACATCCAATCCAAAATAAAAATCAGGATCACTGTGAGAAATAAAGACTGTTTTCAGGTTCTTTCCAGTTGCTTTTATTTCTTTTACCAGCTGTTCTGCATACTGTTTCTGAAACTGAGCATCTATCAATATGGCTTCTTTATCTCCATAAATAATGGTAGATGTAATAGGAAAAATAGCTTTGGTTCCCGGATTATAAACTTTCACTTTGAGATTCCCTGCAAATATGCTGATAAATCCCAATAGTGCTAATAACGACCATAATTTTTTTTGTATCATTTCTGTTCTTTTATTGATTAGTAAGCTGCTGTAAAACGTTCACGGATATGGTTGTTCTGCTCCAATTCATCTACCAGAACTACTGCTACATCTTCTACAGAAAGACGGCTTCTTCCGTTTTCATCAAATACCGGAGTTTCCAGTGATGTTCTGTATTTTCCTGTTCTTTCTCCTACATTAGCCTGATTCATTTCGATAGCAGGGCTGAAGAATGTCCAATCCAACGTATTATTCTCTTTGATCTTGTTTAAATAATCTCTTGCCGCTGTTGCCCCTGGTTTATAAGCTTCCGGGAAATCAGGAGTATCTACAATCTGTACGTTATCCGGTGTGTAAAGGCTTCCTGCTCCACCTACTACAATCAGTCTTTTTACTCCCGACTGTTCTACAGCTTTTTCAATGTTCTCGGAACCGTTTAAAAAATCGTTGTAAAGGTTAGGGTTGGTCCATCCTGCATTGAATGTACTGATTACCGCATCACTTCCTTTCAATGCCTCAGCCAGTTCGTTTACATTGTTTACATCAACACTTTTTGCAGTTACATTTTCCTGTGTTTTCACTTTTGATGCATCTCTTACCAATGCTTCTACCACATATCCTCTGTCTGCTAATTCTGATACTACGTGTGCTCCTACAAATCCTGTTGCACCGATTACTGCTACTTTTTTCATAATGTTTTATTTTTATTTAAATTGTAATAAATTTTGTTACATTTAAGGCTAAAAAATCTTTATTCAAACTGGTCAGTGAATTCCTGTAGTGACTTGTCTCCTAAAAAGTTTACAACCAATTGATGTGTTTCTTCAAATAGTGTCTTTAAATGATTGTTGATCTCTTTTCCAACACTGCATGCCGGATTGGGATTCTGATTTTTTTTACCTAATACTTCTGTATTTTTTACTGCTTTATAGATCTCAGAAATAGTGATCGTTTCAGCATTCTTTGCAAGCTGGCTTCCTCCTTCTTTTCCCTGTCTGCTGATAATCAGGCCTGCTTCTCTCAATACGCTGATCTCCTTTCGGATAATCACCGGATTCACATTGATACTACCGGCCATCCAGTCAGAAGTAAGCCACTCCTGAGGACTTTTCGCCAATAATGTCATAATATGTACTGCCGTAGCAAATCTTGTATTGTTCATTGTAATTACAGGGCAAAGATACACATTTTTTAAATGTAACAAAATTTATTACAGTTAAATTTTTCTTAAAGGATTAATTTATCCAGATCCAGTAACAGATAATTGATATTCTGATTAATGGTACGGGTTGCCGACTGCATCTGATTCAGCATGGCTGCACGGTTGTGAAGATCATCTGCTCTATAAAAACCTCCATCACTGAAAATCACAGATTTATCCGCCGCTTCCTTACTATCATCAAACTGGTAATGCAGCCACCTCTGTTTCATATTCCCGATAATGGAATGCTCTTCTTTATTGGAAAACTTTTTCTCTGTGTACATATACCAGATAAAGGGGGGAAAATTGGGCGACTCCAGTTTTTCTCTCCAGATATCTCTCAAAAGATTTCTCTGGTGGATAAATTCTACTTTTTTACCTTTAGGATTAAGGGTAGCTAAACCAAAACCTGCTCCCAGAACCCCTCCGCCTATATCGATGGCATTACTCCAGCCTTGATCATGTACAATTCCTCCTGCTATTGAAGCTGCTGCTCCTGCAACAATTGAATATAAAATAAGCTTATTATTTCTTGATGAATTTAAGTTATCCACATAATTTCCAATCTGGGCTACTCTTTCTCCTTCACAGTCAAACTCTGCGGCTACTGCATCCAGTTCCGTAAGAGCAATCGTTATTTTGCTGTTTATTTTTGTCTTCAATTGTAAAACCTTAACCTGGGAAGCAAGGGATGAATCTTTTTTAAGATCAATAATCTGATGAACTTCATCCAGATTATCCAGTGCGTTTAAGATAAGAATACTCTGGTCAGAAAAAACCTCTTTTAATTCTTTGTTGGCTGCTAAAATAGAATCTGAATTATAAGACGGAAGTTTGTTGCTGTAGTTATATTTGAACGGCGCTTTACAGTAGCTGTCTTTCAATGTGAGAATATTCTGTTGAATAGCCTGATTCTTCCTGGAAACACAGGAAGTAAGAAGCCCGAAAACAATCAATAGGTAAAAAAGTTTTTTCATTCAGTGATTTTTTGTGTTATCAGGTATATTGCAAAATAAATTTCTCCATTTTCACAATTCTCCTATACGAATATAATACAAATAAAAAAATTTACCTGAAATCAGGTAAATTTTTAATCTATTTTTAAGAAGGATTATTTAATATCCAGCAGTTCAACTTCAAAAACGAGCGTACTGTTAGGCCCGATTTCTTTGCTGATTTCCTGATCTCCATACGCTAAGTGCGGAGGAATAATCAGTCTCCATTTGCTGCCAACAGGCATTAGCTGAAGCGCTTCCGTCCATCCGGAAATAACTCTGTTTAAAGGGAAAGATGCAGGTGTACCTCTTTTTACAGAACTGTCGAATACTTTCCCTGAAATAGTAGTTCCATGGTAATGGCATTTTACAGTTGATTTGGGTCCTGGTTTCGGGCCGTCGCCTTCTGTAATGATTTCATACTGCAAGCCGCTTGGTAACTGCACAACGCTTTCTCTTTTACCATACTCTTCCATATATTCTTTACCGTCTTTCAGGTTCTTTTCTGCTAATTCCTTTTTGCGTTTAAATAACATATCTGCTACTCCCATATTATAATTTTTTACAAAGATAAGGCTTTTTGGGTTTGGAAGATGGGAGCAAGATAAGCGAAGTTTAAAAGCCGGAAGTATTTTCCTCTCAAAGAAAATGACTTTAATTCATTCTCATTAAAAATAAATAAACACTAATAATCAACAAGTTAAAAATATTATTTTTCAATATTCATTAATCATATAGTCTTACATTTTTGATTTTCAAAGAGCTTTTCCACAAAATTCAAACAATTGTAATACTTATTTAACACAGATTTCGAAACTTGGCGTTATAATTGGATTTTAAAAACTAAATGCCAAATCCACTAAAATATAATAAGAAGTTTGATGAACTGAATGAAGAGGAAAAAAAGCTTCTGGAAATCAATAAAAAAACAATAGCAGATTTTGTTGAACAATCCTCTTCCATCAGCGATGTCAACTATGCTACCAGAAATGCCCATGCCAAAACGTATGCGGCAGCAAAAGGTACATTCCACATAGAACCTGATATTCCGGAATCACTGCAGCCTTTTTTTGATAAGGAAAAATTTGATCTGACTATACGGTTTTCCAATGCTCAGCTGAAAATTAAGAATGCAAAAAAAGATATTCCGGCTTATGGCTTTGCCGTGCAGATCAAGGATGAAAGCGGTGGGCTTCTTGCCAATTATCCATTGGTGAATTTTCCCCTGTTTCCTATGAATTCTGTTTCAAATTTTTTGAAACTGTTTACTGCGGTCAACAGATTTTACACCAAAAAATGGAGCAGTTTGTTTACACTGCTGCTTCAGATGATTAAAATAACTCCTTCCCTGCTAACAGCTGATATGGTTCGTAATATGATTAAACTCCTTCGTAAAAGAAATGATTTTATTCTTTCATTCGACTATCATTCTATAGGAGCTTACCGGCTTGGAGATCATATCATCAAAATAAAACTGTCTCCTCAATCTGTGGATAAGAACATTGGAAAAAAACAAAAGGTCAAGGATTCTTTAAAAAATTATCTTCAAACCCATGACTTTACTGCAGATGTCCTGATACAGATATGTTATGACCTGAAAGACCAGCCTGTCAACAAACTGAATGTGGAGTGGAAAAATTCTCCTTTTATCAAAATCGGTGAGGTTACAATAAATAAAGGCTCTCTGCTGGATGAGCGGAACTGTACAAATGAGCTGTTATCATTCAATCCTTTTGAAAGTAAGATATTCTTTCAGCCTGTGGGAAAAATACAGAAACTGCGAGATGAAGCGTATAAAGTTTCTGTGCAGACCAGAAGGAAAATTAATAAGTTACTGCATGGGAAAAACAGTTAAAATAATGATGACTGACGAGTTATGAATGATGAATTTTTGCATGTGATGTGAAAAAGATTGATCCAACTGAAAATAAAAGACTGTTGGCATAACAGTCTTTACATTTTATTTAAACTTTCGGTCTTCTTCCCGGATAGCCAGATCATTGATGCTTGCGTATCTTTTCGCCATCAGTCCGTTCTCATCAAACTCCCAGTTTTCGTTTCCGTATGCCCTGAACCAGTTTCCCTCTTTGGTCTGATATTCATATTCAAAGCGAACGGCAATACGATTGTTGGTGTGTGCCCAATATTCTTTTTTAAGATGATAATGAAGTTCTTTTTCCCATTTTTTCTGAAGAAAAGCTACAATTTCTTCTCTTCCATTCACGAATGTATCTCTGTTTCTCCATTCGCTGTCAATGGTATATGCTTTGGAAACCTTTTCGGGATCCTGACTGTTCCAGGCATCTTCTGCCAGTTGAATTTTTTCCAGTGCCGTTTCAAGAGTGAAAGGCGGAAGCGGATGTTTCTGTTCCATAACTTATTGTATTAAATTGGTAACTATTTTTTTTGATTTTTCAATGAGTTCATTGGATTTAAAAAGCTGGCTTTCTATGATACTGCTCTCAAAAAGCATGTAGACATGATCGGAAAGCTCATCATTATTCAGCAATTCTGAAAAGAAGTTTCTGAGATCGGCTTTATGAGACTGAATAACACTCAGAATTTTAGTATTATCCATTGGTATTTCTGAAAGAATATTCAGGAAGCTGCATCCTCTGAAATTTTCCTTTTCGTTCATATACACAAGGAAATCGAAAGCATTGATGATCTTGGATTTTAAGCTTTTTTCTTTTGCTGTAAAGTGATTGAGCTCACCAAACCAATACTCATGTCTCACCTTCAGAAATTCTACACACAGATCTTCTTTGGATTTAAAATGCTGATAAAAGCTTGCTTTGGCAACTTCAGCTTCGGAAATAATCTGATTGATTCCGGTTGAGTTATAACCCTGTCTGGCAAACAATTGAAATGTAGTTTCTATGATTCTTTCTTTTGGAGATTTCATATGCTTTTCTTTTCTGGAACAAATGTATGAAAAAAAACAATATACAGACCAGTCTGTCTATTTTATTTTTAAAATTTTTTTTTGAGAATTTTGGAAAGCGCAAAGGCGCTAAATTTTTATAGGTTTCACATATTTAAGGCACAAAGATTTTATCTCCGATAAAACTTAATAATGCTAAGAAAGGCTTTGAATGAAACCGGTAATTGTCAAGTAATCTTGCTGAAAATCTTTGATTTTCTTGCGTCTTAAAAAGCAGCATAATTTTTATCTTCTTTGCGCCTTTGCGTTGTCCAACTAAGAATATGAATAGAAAAAGCCTCCAGAAATAGATTCCAGAGGCTTGATAGTATATTTTAAATAGGATTACTCTTCCAGTTCTTCTTTCTTCTCATCTTCTTTTTCAGGGAAGATAACGGATAAAAGAACAGAGATCACCAATACACCTCCTACGATTCCTAATGAAACCGGAGACGGAATATGAATCCATGGCGCAATAAGCATCTTAACTCCAATGAAGGAGAGGATAATCGCCAATCCGTATGGAAGTTTGCTGAACATATGAATAAAGTTCGCTAACAGGAAATATAATGATCTTAATCCTAAAATAGCAAAGATATTCGATGTATAAAGGATGAACGGGTCATTTGAGATTGCAAAGATCGCCGGGATGGAATCTACAGCGAAAAGAACGTCCGTAAATTCAATAACTCCTACTACCACTAAAAGAGGAGTTGCCATTTTAATTCCGTTCTGAATGGTAAAGAATTTATCTCCGTCGTAATTATCAGAAACTTTCCAGAAACTTTTGATCAGCTTTGCTCCTGCCGTATTGCTGTAATCTTCATCGTCATCATCGTCACCGTCACCCCAGGATTTGATTCCTGCATAGACAAGGAATAATCCGAATAAGGTCATGACTACGTTGATTTTCACTGCTTCACCGAAGATATTCATTTCAGGAAGATAGGTAAGATTGATCAGTCCTACTCCTGCAAAGATGAATATGGCTCTGAAGATCAGCGCTCCGATAATCCCCCAGAAAAGGACTTTGTGATGAAGATATTTAGGAACTTTAAAGAACCCGAAAACGAGGATAAATACAAATAAATTATCCACAGACAGGGCTTTTTCAATCCAATAAGCAGCCTGATACTGCGTAAATTTTTCTACAGCCAAAGCATGGCTTTCAGGACTTCCATCGGTATTGAATACCCAATATACCACCCCTGAAAAAACCATGGAAAGCGAAATCCATACGATAGACCAGATGGTAGCTTCTTTGGAAGAGACTTCGTGACTTTTTTTATTAAATACCCCTAAGTCCAGGAGCAGCATGATAACCACCGTTACTGCAAATCCCCACACCAGACCTGGGTGCAGTTCTAAAATACTTTGATGTTCCACTTGAGTTATGTTATTATATGATAAAAGCAATAGATGCACAGAGTACAAATATTGCTATTTTATTTATCTTTTGATTGACAATTGATTATAAGTAATTCATCTGCACTGTCTGAATCGTCTGCTCCAGTTTTTTATCCGCTGTAGGATCTCCGATCGCATTGAATTTCCATTCTCCGTTTCTCTTGTAGAAAACACCCATTACCATGGCAACGTGTCCGCTGAAAGAAGCATCATTCGCAATATCATATTTTGCAAAAATTTCTCTCACATTGGTAGGTGATCCTTCATAAATACGGATAGAAGCAAAAGGAATGGTTCCGAAATCCTGACCTCTGTAGCTGTTCAGTACCATTGCCACATGCTCCACATTCGGTTCCAGCTGGCTGAAATCTACCGTGATTACTTCATTATCCAATCCGTCATCTCCGTTTACGTCACCGGTAAGGTCGTCTCCGCTGTGTCTTACAGATCCGTTTCTTGATTTAAGATTTCCGAAATAGATTACTTCAGTAACGTTTTTGTTTGAATCATATAAAATACAGCTTCCGTCTAAGTCTACTGCTTCTTTCTTTGTTCCGAAAAATCCTTTCTTTTCGATTGCTCCCCAGTTGATTCCTACACAAGCCTGGGAAAGCTCAGCTCCATTTTCTTTTTTAAGGTTAATTCTCTGACCTTTTTGTAAGTTGATAGCCATCTTTCTATATTTAGTTGTTATTTACTTTTTGGCAAAAAAGGAAATCTTCTTTGCTTTTCAAATTTCGTTCTAATTATTATTCAAATTCAAATTAAGCATTGCCCGCAGAATATTCGTTTCTTCGTCGAAGTCAAATATCTTACTCATAATATCCATATTTTCCAGGTTTTTAATATAATCTTTCAGAACACCTTCCACTTCAGCTGGCAAAGTACGCTTTCTTTCGTTCATACTATGTTCCAGCTGCTCGTTTTTACTTCTCAGCTGATCAATAATGGAACTCTGATTAGACTGATTTTCGGAAATATCCAGCTTATCCAGTTCTTTGTCGAAAAGATACAATTTCTTTTCGTCTACACTGAAAATAAAATAATCATCAGACTGAAAGATTTTAAAAAGTTCATAATCGTGGGTTCCGATAAGGTAACCACATACGAAACGAACTTTAAATCCCTGTATATTAAGCCTTCCCAACAGTTTCCTTTCAATGGAATATTCTTTATACTGATAGGAAGGAAAAGGATCAGGTTTCAGCAGTGTTTCATCCGCCTCCGATCTGTAAAATTCCTGGGCATATTTTTTATGAAAGTACAGTACATTGTCCCAATTGGCCGTAAAACGATCTTCCGTCAGGTCTTTATACACTGTTTTCAAGTGCTGGGAAAAGACACCGCTGTACATTTTTCTGTCGGTCTCAAAACTATCTACCCTTCTTTCTTCAAAACCTGAAATATATTTACTGTTGATGTTAATTTCATTGATGACCGCCAGCATGTCATTTTCCTTCTGTTTTTTAATTTTAGTCAGAAGTTCTATAAGGCTGTCGGTATACTGCAGGTGAAAAAGTTCCAGTTTATTATAATCTAAAGCCGTATTTTCCTGGAACAGATTGTGAATAATATCCGTTTTGATGTAAATAGATATAATATCAATATGTTCAAAAAAATTAGCTAGAAGCTTAAGCTTTGTTAATCTTCTTTTGCTTTGCGACAATATGGTTGCTGCATCATCCCCCACCTTGGTATCCTATAAATTAACCTCTGACATTTGCTTTTAGTTCGTGCTCCAATGTCTGAAGATCCTGATCCAGTTTTCTTCTGTTGTCAGCTCCCTGTTTCTGGATTTGTTTCACTTCATTCAATGTATTGATCAGCATTGATGTTGTTTCTCTTAATGTTTCCACCGATACGATAGTCTGCTCGTTGGCTCTGGCAACATTCACTGAATTCTGGCCAAGACGTTCCGCATTCTTTCTTAAAATCTCTTCTGTAGTAGAAGATACTTTTTGCTGGATTTCAATATTCTGCTGCTGTCTGTACATCGCTACCGCAAGGGAAAGCTGGTTTTTCCAAACCGGAAGTGTAGTGGTAAGAATCGTCTGTGCTTTTTCAGCAATAGAAACGTTGTTGTTCTGTACCAGTCTGATCTGAGGAAGTGACTGCATCATAATCACACGCACCACTTTAAGATCAGCCATTCTCCTGTCCAGTCTTGCAATGAAATCTCTTTTATCTGCAATCTGATAATCCTGGTAAATCTGCGGATTCGCTTCCATCTGAGCAAGCTCGCCTGCCGCTCTTTCCATTCTGATATTACCTGCAATGACAAGCTCTTCAATCTGCTTGATAGAATTCACATTGCTTTCAAAAATAGTCTGAAGTACAGCGTTATCTTTTGTAGAGGTGATAATTCCCGCATTTACTTTATAAGAAATCTGCTCGATATTGTTGATGATCTTATCGTATTTTGCAAAAAGATTTTCCACCTGAGTCATTACCTTTTTCATGAATGGCAATTTGCTCAGGAAGCTTTTCACTTTATTTCCATTAAGCTCTTCTACATCTACATAGTTAAGCTCTACCAAAAGGTCGTTGATAAGCCCACCAACTTCTCCTGAGTTTGATCTTCTTACATTTCCTAAGAAGCTGTCACTCTGGTTGGTTAATGTTTTCTGAAGCTCTGCCCCGAAATTCACGATAGAACCAGGGTTGGTCTCGTCAATAGAGTTCGCAAGAACTTCATATTTCTGACGTTCTTCTGACTGCAGCTGCGTCAGATTTACATTTCCCTCTCTGTCCACAAGAACTGCCGGTGCCGCATTCTGAGCGGGCTGAGCCGGAGTTGGGGGAACCATTGGAGTAGGTTCAAAGGTTTTAAGGGGTTCTATTGATCCCAGCGGATCTATGGGTTGATTTTCCTGATTGTCCATGATTACTTCTGATAAATTGATACAAATTTCTCAAGGCCGTCTCTCTGTCCTGCACCTACAGCCTCAAATTTCCATTCTCCGTTTCTGTTGTAGATTCTTCCGAATTCTACAGCGGTTTCGATTGAGAAATCTTCGTCCAATTCGTATTTTAAGATCTCTTCATTCGTATCTGTATTGAAAATTCTGATGAAAGAATTTCTTACCTGTCCAAAGTTTTGCTTTCTCGAATCTGCTTCGTGAATTGTTACTACTACAGTAATTTCTTTAATTGCATCGTCAATTTTTGTCAGATCAATTTTGATCTGCTCATCGTCACCTGATCCTTCTCCTGTAAGGTTATCGCCTGTGTGGATTACAGATTTGTCCGGAGACTCAAGGTTGTTATAGAAAATAAAGTGATTATCTGAAACTAATTTTTTGTCGTCCCCAAGCAAAAACAAAGACGCATCAAGGTCGAAAGCTGTTCCTGTAGAAGTATTATTGATATCCCATCCTAAACCTACAGTAAATTTAGGTGCGTTAATGTTTTCTCTTTGTCCTTTTTGTAAGTTAATAGCCATAATATAATTCCGTTTGTGTTAAAGTATTGATGTTATTTTCGTATTCTTTTATTAAATGATAATTGTTACTGATCGCAAGCTCCAAAAGCAGATCCATCTGTTCCTTTTTTACTTGAGACGTAAGATAATCAAAATTACTTGATTCCAGGCCTAAAATATATTTTACAATCCTTGTATTGAACTGAAAACTTTCTTTATTCATCACTTCTGCAACATGATTTACATTTTTTACAGCATAGTAGTTGAAAAAGTTTTCAATTTTCGGGTCAAGGTCAAAATTCATCAGTTCCGCATAATACAGGAACATAAAGTCTGCCTCAACATTATATTCATTAAGGATTCTGTTGACTGTATATTCATGACTTCCCGTGATTTTGATATCGTCTATAAAAATACAAAGTTTTCCTCTCAAAAAATCCTTATCGATATAATAAGTATCATTGGCGATCAGATTTTTGCGGTCTTCAAAATTAAGATTCCCGTAATCTGTGATATATGTATGATTACGATTGATTTTCGACAGAATACTTGACTTTTTTCCTTTTTGAAACAGATAAAAATCAAGATGCTTCTTAAAGTAAAAACATAAGAAATTAGAGGCCGTAGGAATCGCCATATAAGGACTTGGAAGCACTACAATCTCTTTATCCGTCTCTAAAAGTGCTTCGTTGCCGGAAATAAATCCGTCGAATAATTCTCTTGCAAATTTTTCAGCATACGACTTATCGCCATACTTGAAATAACTGTATTCCGCAGGTGAGAACGTAAACTCGTCTGCCGAATGAATGTGGTGTAAGCTGTATCTTTTATTCATGTTTATTTTTAGTGTTTAAGTAAATGGGCACTGAAGCCAAAGTTTTTTGCTCCCTGAAAATCTGCCACCGGATTATCTCCGATATGCAGGATTTGATTCATCGCCAAATCCTGATCTTTAATATTATTCTTCACTTCCTGAAAAATAAGCGGATTCGGTTTGGAACAGTTGATTTCATCAGAATAAATATGGAAATCTATGTACTGATCCAGGTTTTCGTGAATCAGGAATTTCCTCATTGTTTTTCCTTTGATAAATCCAGTGTTGCTTAGAATATTTATGGTCTTTCCCTGATTTTTAATATCCTTAAAAAAATCGTGAATATTTTCAAAAATCACCACTGGCTTGTATTCCAGAAACAATTCTTCACTTTTGTTGTAAAATTCATTGAGTTTTTCTTTATTCAATTGTTTTACATCAATATCCAGCGAACCAAGAATCATCAGATAGATCTCAAAAGTATCGATATTACCACCTGTTACTTCATTGATGGTATTGCAAAGATCATCATAATACTTTACGGTTTTCGCAACCTGATCTATAGGCTTATCTACGTTAAAAAACGAGGAGAACAGCTCAACTCTTTTTGCTTTAAATTCAGGATGAGATTTGATTAAAGTGAGCCACAGGTCAAAGGAAAAATGACAGTGGTTATGGATGTCGATATCTGTTTTCAATAGGTTTTAAGTTAAAAGTTTTTATTTAGCTTCTTGAAAAAGATTTAAAATTTTCTAATCATCAAAAAGTGTTCACGATACTATTCTTCCCAAAGATAAAATATTTATCATAAAAGCATTACGTTCAAGATCTGTTTTAAGATATTTTTATGAAATTCTATGAATTTGAGAAACGCACAGAAAGCGGTTTACGAAGTGTTTAATATCCGTTCACAAAAAAATAATTTCAAAAATTCTTTGGAAATCAAAAAAAAATTATAATTTCGCAACCGATTAACAATCAACAATGTCAACAAAAATGATAAATATTATAACGTTAAGCAATCCTGTCAGAGCTGTGTTCTTTGGCAGCACTGAATATTTATCTGAATAGTTCTATAGATCTTTTATACCCAAAAATATATTGAAGACCTGTCTATTCGGATAGGTCTTTTTTGCTGCCCTATTTTCAGACTTTAACAAATCCAAAAACTTCTGTTGTTTGTTAAGATCTCTGAAAATTTTCCTTTGATACGAAATACGAAAAATGTTTTACCGGCTTTATAAGACCGGAGTGTATTTTGTGCTCATTTTTTTTCAGAATCTTTTCCAAACACAGATCTAAAAATCAACAATTAAAATCAAACAAAATGAAATACAACACACGAAATATAGGGATTATAGCACACGTAGATGCAGGAAAAACAACGTTATCAGAAAGGCTTTTGTATTACACAGGACTTATTCATAAAATCGGTAATGTAGATGATGGAAATACCACCATGGATAAAGACATCCAGGAAAGAAACAGAGGAATTACCATTTCATCGGCTGCAGTTTCCACACAATGGAAAAAAGATAACAATGTTTATAATATCAACATTATTGATACGCCGGGACACATTGATTTTGCAGTAGAAGTAGAACGCTCTCTAAGAGTTCTGGACAGTGTAATCGCAGTTTTCTGCGCTTCATCAGGAGTTCAGCCACAGACTGAAAATGTTTGGTTCCAGGCTGAAAAACACGGCACATCCAAAATCTGTTTCATCAATAAAATGGACAGAATCGGGGCGGATTTCTTTGCGGTTCTCAATGAGATAAAAACCAAACTGAATGCTGTTCCATTGACCATTCAGATTCCGATTGGAGCTGAAAACGATTTTGAAGGCGTTATTGATCTTATCAAAATGAAAGCCTTATACTGGACGGATGAAAATGGAGAAACCATTATGGAAAAGGAAATTCCTGCTGTTTCTATGACAGAAGCCCATGAATATAGAGTTAAATTAATGGAAACTCTTGCAGAGAATGACGAGATGTTCTTTGAAATTTTTATGGATACTGAACAGATTGTCACTGTTGAAATGATTTCAGAAGCTATACAAAGAGTCTGCAGATCCGTATCCGCCGTTCCTGTTTTATGTGGTTCAGCCTTTAAAAATAAGGGAATCCAGCCTCTTCTTGATGCTGTCGTAACTTATCTTCCGGCACCGGATCAGCTTGCTGACCTCCAGGGAAGAGATCCTCAAACGGAAGAAACGGTAACAATGGAAAGAAATGAGGAAGCTGCTTTTTCAGGACTTGTTTTCAAAGTGGTGATTGATAAACATATGGGAAGACTGGCTATGCTTCGTGTCTATTCCGGAAAAATCAAATCCGGAGATATGATACTGAATGTAAGAACGGGTGAAAGCTTCAGGATTTCGAGAATTTTACAGATGCAGTCGGATAAAACATTATCAATGGAAGAAGCTAAAGCAGGAGATATTGTTGCTTTGACAGGAATAAAAGATGCCAAGACCGGTGATTCTCTATCTTCTCTAGAAAAGCCGATATTACTGGAAGCCATTACCATTCCGACTCCTGTGATCAGAGTTGCTATCGAGCCGAAAACCAATGGTGATGAGAAGTCTTTCGGTTTGGTATTGGCCAAAATACAGGAAGAAGATCCTTCTTTGGTGGTTGAAAGAGATCCGCAGACCGGAGAGACTTTATTGAGTGGATTGGGAGAACTTCATCTCGAAGTTACCCTAGAGAAAATCCGTCTGAATCATGGTATTGAAATCAATCAGGGGAAACCTAAAGTTTCTTATCGTGAGATCTTAACGGAAACTAAAGTTCACCGAGAAAAGTTTTCCAAACAAAACGGAGGAAGCGGCCAGTTCGCTGATATCACGTTTGAGATTGGCCCGGGAAATGACAATGGATTGGAATTTATCAATATGATCAAAGGTGGAGTTATTCTGACTGAATTTATTCCTTCTGTTGAAAAAGGATTCAGAGAAGCTATGGAGTATGGACCTTTGAACGGATATCCTCTGGAAAACATGAAGATCACCCTTCTTGACGGTTCCTTCCACGCTCAGGATTCTGCAGCATTCGATTTTGAGATTGCAGCAAGAGAAGGATTCAAAACTGCAGCAAAAGGATGTAGCCCTAAGCTGATGGAGCCTGTCATGCAGATAGAAATTCAAAGTATTGAAGAATACACGGGTGCTGTCACAGCAGATATCAACAGAAGAAGAGGAATGATCACTTCTATTGATGAAAAATCCGGAAGAAAGATTTTTGCAGCGGAAGTTCCGTTAGCCTCAACGTTCGGGTACATTTCAGATCTGAGAACATTGACAAGCGGAAGAGCTTCCATCAGTATGAAATTATCACACTATGCTTTAGTGCCTGATTTTATCGCCAATACATTAATAACCTAAACAAGCAAGGACTGTAGATTTTTTCTTACAGTCCTTGTCTTGTTTGTGAATGGTCAATTGTCAATCCGCTGCGCTTGTCAATTTTTTTTTTACTATAAAAATTCACCATCCACTTGCGAAGCAAAATTCACTCATTGACTATGAAATTGTGAATGGTCAATTGTCAATCCGCTGCGCTTGTCAATTTTTTTTTACTATAAAAATTCACTTTTCACTTGCGAAGCAAAATTCACTCATTGACTATGAAATTGTGAATGGTCAATTGTCAATCCGCTGCGCTTGTCAATTTTTTTTTTACTATAAAAATTCACTTTTCACTTGCGAAGCAAAATTCACTCATTGACTATGAAATTGTGAATAGTCAATCGTCAATCCGCTGCGCTTGTCAATTTTTTTTTACTATAAAAATTCACCATTCACTTACGAGGCAAAATTCACTCATTGACCTTCCTATTTTTCCGGCATCACCTTATAAGTAGGATCTTCCTGAATATTAACTTCCACTACTGCTTCTGCATTTTTTAATACTTTTCTGCAATCTTCACTAAGATGACGCAGATATATCGTTTTATTTTGCTGCTTATAACGTTTGGACAATTTGTCCAAAGCATCTATGGCACTCATATCTACAATACGGCTTTCTTTAAAATCTATAACCACCTGATCCGGGTCATTCACAGGATCAAATTTATCTGTAAATGCTGTTACTGAACCGAAAAACAAAGGCCCATATATTTCATAGTATTTCACCCCGTTTTCATCCACATGTTTTCTCGCTCTGATTCTTTTAGCATTATCCCAGGCAAAAACCAATGCTGAAATGATCACTCCAACCAATACTGCTAAAGCAAGGTTGTGTAAAATAACAGTAATCAGTGCTACAGTAACGCCTACAAAAATGTCCGATTTCGGCATTTTATTCACAATCCTGATTGATACCCACTGGAAAGTGCTGATAGCAACCATCATCATCACTCCTACCAGAGCAGCCATAGGAATTCTCTCTATGACAGGTGCACCAACCAGAATAATTATCAAAATAAGCAGTGATGCTACAATTCCTGATAGTCTTGCTCTGGAGCCTGCATTAAGATTTACCAATGTCTGTGCTACCATTGCACAACCACCCATTCCACCAAAAAAGCCGTTGGTAATATTAGCCAATCCCTGAGCGACAGACTCTTTATTGGCACTTCCCTTGGTATTCGTGATTTCATCTACCATCGATAATGTCAGAAGAGATTCAATAAGACCGACTCCGGCCATAATTAAAGCATATGGAAAAATAATCTGTAAAGTTTCCAGAGAAAAAGGGACCTTCGGAATATGAAAATCCGGAAGATTTCCACTGATATGAGCAATATCTGCAACCGTTTTTGTTGGAATATTAAATCCGAGAACTACTGCAAATAAGATGATAATAGCTACCAGAGAGGCAGGAACCACTTTTGTTATTTTTGGAAAAAAATAAACTATGGCAATGGTCTGGGCAGTTAAGCCAGCCATAATGTATAAAGGCATTCCCTGCAGCCAACGTACTCCGCCATTACTGTCTGTGATTTTGAACTGTTCAACCTGTGCCATGAAAATAATAATAGCCAATCCGTTCAGAAATCCGTACATAACAGGTTGCGGAATCAGTCTCACAAATTTTCCAAGTTTAAAAATTCCTACCATCATCTGAAAGATTCCGGCAAGGGCTACAGTGGCAAACAGATATTCTGTTCCATGAGATTGTATCAAAGCAATCAGCACCACGATGGTTGCTCCTGCTCCACCGGAAACCATACCAGGACGTCCTCCTAAAACTGCGGTTACAAGTCCCATCATAAATGCAGCATACAGTCCAGTAAGCGGAGATAAGCCAGCCAGAATAGCAAATGAGAGAGATTCAGGAATCATAGTCATTGCTACCGTAAAGCCAGCCAGCAGTTCGTTCTTATAATTGATTTTCTTCGAAAAGTCGAATAAGCTTATAGTATTTTTCATTGATATGCAAATGTATGGACTGTGTAAATGGTATACAATTTTTTCTTTTTATGATTTTTTCATGATTACAGTTATCACTTTAAACAATTTACATATCGACTTTTATAATATGTTAATTTTACTTAAAATAAACAGATAAAGTATGATTTTTACATTTTTAACTGTTTTTACTTCTTATTTTTGTTTACATTTGAAAACGAATAAGCGATTATTTGGTACTAATTAAAAGATTCGATGCGCAAAAAGCTGTTTATCAACACATCAACAGCCCCAGCTCACAGAATTCTATAAAAACCTTAATAGGTTATATATTATTTTACACAAATGGCAGGAAGAGAGTTTGAAAGAGAAGAAGAAAAGACCCCATTGAAAATAAAGAATATATCCAAATTATATTAAGGTGATCCCTACCCGCCTGTTTTACAATATTTGGTAAGTTACAATGCGTTTCTAAGATAGAGTCTTACGAAAGGTGTTTTTTGATATTTTTCAATCATAATCCATTTTCTTCTTCTCTTTCAAGCTATCATCAGCTATTTAACACCACACGAAATAATACACATCACCTATTTTCGTTTTTTATATATAAGTTTAAACAAAAGAATAATATTCAGTAAAAATGTTATATAAAGAAATCCATATTGGGAAATTTATTAAGGAGAGAGTTGATGAAAACGAAATAACAGTAGAGAGAATATGCAAATTTTTAGGCAAAGATGAGGAAACTGTTGAGATGATGTACGACAGCAGCTCAATGGATACTGATCTTCTTTTAAGATGGAGCAAATTACTGGAATATGATTTTTTCAGACTCTACAGTTCACATTTAATTTTATACGCACCGCCTTCTGCAATTAACAAAAACAGCCAAAAGTCTGAAAAGACGCCTTATTTCAGGAAAAACATTTACACTCAGGAAATCAAAGATTTTATTATGAAAAGGATTATTTCCGGTGAAATGACCCAAAGCGAAGTTATCAAGGAATATTCAATTCCGAAAAGTACGCTTCACAGATGGCTTCAGAAGAGTGATAATGCCAACTGATAAAGAAATAAAACATGCGCCCAAATTACAAAAGAATTTATCAGGATATGCTAAAGATGGAATATCCTGAAAAGCTAAAAGATCCGAAAATCAAAGAACTTCTTGAAAAGCTTCACACCAGTGATGATGTACTTAAGTTCAATGAAAAGCTGTTCAAGCAGTCCAGAGAAAATCAGAAACTGAAAACCTATGACAGGCAGACGATGTTAAAACTGCTTCAGTATCAGAAAAAACATGGCCACTCAACAAGCTATATGTCAAGGAAATATAAAATAAGCCGGACTACGCTTTCAAAATGGAAAGGAATGTTTGAAAAAGAGCTTGAAGATACAATGAAAAGTGCCGGTACATAATCTACCGGCATTTTTTAAAGGTAATAATAAGGAAAAAACCGGGCTGTCGTTTGCCGGAGTCGAACCGGATAACCTTGCCGGAGTAACCGGCTTCGCTATTCCTCCCGTCATTATAGTGCGATGTATTTTTTCCTGACGACACTTCAGATGGTCATATAAAGAAGCTGGAAGTGGAAAGAAGAAAGATGGCAAGCCTGAGATTCCTCCGGCTTTATAGAAAATTACGATACAAAGATCTTTCAACGTCCCACTTCCGACTCCTCATATGATGAAATCAAGGCAATAAGCGAAAAATGCAGTCGTGCTCTAACCAGCTGAGCTACTCTTCCTATATAAACTGTGTTTTTTGTTGTGGAAGAGACGGGACTCGAACCCGTGACCCCGTCGTGATGAGCGAAGTAACATTTTTCTACGGCACTTGTTTGTTTTTATTTTTCTTCTTCAGCAATATATGTTTTGACAATAGGATGAATGCTGCCATTCTCTGAATAATAATTTAAACCGAAACTCCTCCATCCACAAGACCAATAGAGAATCCTTTCTTTCAGGTAAGGAATATCTTTGGTTTCATCATACTTAAAATTTTCATCAAATATATACTTTACCTCATCAATAAGTTGCGGATAAAACATTTGGTCTTCTTCATCAAAGACCTCAATATGGATATTAAGATGGTTACCTATTTCATTTAATAAATAAGTTCTAAAATCCCAACCCATAACAATAATATCGGAAGATCCCATAGAAATAATCGGTTTCCATTTAAGATTCTCATCACTTACAATATATCGGAGACCAGTTAATGGTAAAAGAGCTGGAACATGAGAAAACCATTCTTCAAAAACTTCTATTCTCTTTTCCAAAGATGCAGATTTTATTCCCCATGAATTAAGCCACACCTGGCTCTTCTCATTCACATCGTGCTTCATCCAATTATAAGAACCTTTTATTATTTCCTCAACTTCCTTTTCATCAGCAAGCCAATTATAAAAAAAATCACGTTCTTCAGTAATTAATTCTCCATCATATTCATATTCAACAATTTCTTTTTTATCAATCGCATGAAGAATCTTTAAAAATTCTTTATGCTCAGGAATAAAACTGATCTTATATTTTCTCTCAACCTGATCAATCTGTTCTTCAGAAAGCCCTTGCCATCTGGCTCCGTAAAATCCTTTAGGACAATTTTCATCATCCACAGACCACAGTTTTTCTGTGCGTTCTTTGACCCAGTATAAAAATTCAGTCAGATCACTTGGTATATGCATGGTTATTAAATTTTAAAATAAAAAGAGGCAGGATTCGAAAAGACTTGTACAAGATCACTTTCATGACCTTCTGGAGTCGAACCAAATCAAACCGAAGCAGGTCTTTTCTACGGCACTCTTTTACAAATCAAGGTAATATTTTTCAGAATCTTCCGTGCATTTGCTCTACCAGCTGAGCTACCTCTCCTTTTCGAGGGAGAAGGCAGGATTCGAACCTGCGACACAATGCTTACTCAATCTCGAAGTATGATTCTAAGACGACACTTGATTTTAATTATTCATAGTTATTAGTTTTCTTTCCACAAAATTATATTCTTATTGCGCATTCTATTTACGTAGTATAATTTTTATTTACATATTTGTTCGTTTTGCCTTGAAGCAAAAGAACCAAAAATTCAAGACCTGGAAACTACGGCTAAAAATAACCTACACTCTCTAAAAATTCTAAAACTTGCGCGAATCTAATGTTACTTTTTAGTTTCACTTTCTGTCTCGTGCTTCAAACAGTAGAATTTTCTTAACACCTCCATTTCCTATGTCATATTTCCATAGTTGTCATTGATGGAAATTTCCACTTTTATTGTTATTTTTTCATTGATGTGATTTAAATAAAAGAGGCTAGATTCGAAAAGACTTTTACAAGATCATTTTCATGATCTGTTATGGAGTCGAACCAATATTATACCGAAGTAAGCCTTCTCTACGGCACTCTTTATAGATCAGGGTAAAAGCGGCGGAATCTTTCTATACCATCTATTCTTTGTTTTGAACTACATTCCGTTTACAACAGGAATGGCAGGAATTGAACCTGCGTCTGACGGGGGACTCGAAGTATGATTCCTATACGACACCTGGTTTTAATTTTTCCATTGTTTCTTTCTGTATTGTATTTCTTTCAGTTTCGCTGGAACTTTATATACCTTGCATTTACCACTTCAAAACCGTGTGGGAAACAATATGAACAACCTAAATCATTTCCATACATCAATCTAGAGATCTGTACGCCTGAAATTTTCTTTGGAAAGTCGATTAATCCATATTCATTAAATCCGAATTTCTGTCTTAACGTTTTAGCTTTTTTCATAATTATTGAGTATTAACCTCAATACACTGCTTCTTTTAGATCGGGTTTATAATTATTCATGGTTATTAATTTTCTTTCTACGAAAGTATATTCTTACAGCGCATTCTATTTACGCAGTTATTTTTATTAAAAACCAAGCAATAAATCATAAGAGTAATTGATGTTCAATTGAAAGTTGACGATGAAACTCTTATTAACGGCATTGGTTAGCTACCGGGCAATCTGGTGAAAGACTCTGTCAGTTTGAAATCGAAGGAGGTCTTTCTAACGGCACCAGTATTATTAACACTGCAAAATTATATTGTGAGTACGCAATCTTTTTACGTAGTTTTATTTTTTATTTAAATATTTGTTCGTTTTGCCTTGAAGCAAAAGAACCAAAAGTTCAAGACCTGGAAACTCCGGCTAAAAATAACCTACACGCTCTAAAAATTCTAAAACCTGCTCGAATTTGCTATTACTTCTTCGTTTCGCTTTCTGTGTCGCGCTTCAAACAGTAGAATTTTCTTAACGTTTGTATAGCTTATTTTCTTAACGCCTCCATTTCCTATGTCGCATTTCCATAGGTTTTTATTTTTAAAAGCAGTGCCTGTTACAGCACTACTTTCTGAATCATTTTCACTGCAGACTTTTTGTCTTCCAACGCGTTCAGTACATCGAAAATTTTGTCTGACCAACCCGCAATAAGGTGTACATCATTTTTTCTGATATCAAGCGGCTGTGTACCATAACCTGCAAGGTCAAAAATATACAGTTTTGCATTGGGAGCGATCGCTTTGTATCTGTTCCACAGGTTTTCAAAAGAGTTTCTGTTTCCTGTGCTATCCCACAGCTGGGTATCGGTGAAAAGCATTACTTTATCTACCTGCTCTCTTCTTTTGATAAGGTCTTCGATCACCAGATAGCCGTTGGTGGAATATCCTACTTCACCTTCACGTTTATAGAATGCATCCACATTCCTTAAAATACCATTTTTTGGCATGGGAACTCTTAGCCAACGGTCACCAAAGATACCTGTCACCACATTTTTACATTGCGACTGCAGGATCATAGACATCAGCAAACCGATATCATACAGTAAAATCTTACTTTTACCGGAAACCGCTTTCTGCATGGAACCTGACACGTCGGCAGCGATCACCACTGATGTCTCAAAACCAAAACCTTTGATGTTTCTGGCACTCTCCACAATTGCATTTTCCAATGCTTCCAGTACTGATGAAAGATAAGGAGAATCTATATTTTTTAATTCTCTGTAAGCCGCCAGGAATCGGAATGGGAGCTGTTTTGAATTGGTTACAGCTCTTTCATCGGAAAGGTATCTGCACACTTTGTTCATCGCATCAGACGATACGTTAACTTCCAGAATATTCCTCAGGTTTCTCATGGTTGCCATATAGCCCAGTTTGTTGCTGAAAATTAATTCTTCCCATTTATTTTTGAAAGCCAGTTTTCTTTCTGCATCATTTGCAAATTTTGTCTGACCCAAAACTGAAAGCTCCACTTCCCACGTATAAGGAGTTTCCAGTGTATTGTTGGCAATTTTGTTGAAAACTGCTTGTTGGTTTTCATCCTTAGCTTTCGGGTGAACCAGAAATAATGCATCTTTCAGCGTTACTTCTGCTTTTCTGTTGTATTTGGCAAACTGATATTCATCAAATTTATTGAATGATTTTACCAGTCCTTTCTGAATCTGCTTGGATAGTTTGTTCAGCTTCTTTGTATCGGTTCTTTTATTGGCAAGCTGGTAGTACGCCAGCAATTCTGTGATTTCATCCGCTCTCTGCACGACTCCATCTACTGTTTTGCTTACAAGGTCTGTACCGGAAATCTGCTTTGCCAGTTCAGTTGTCAAAACCAATGGAATAGACCTTAAGTACATATCTTTTCTTGCATATACGGCCAGCTTTGCCACAAATTCAGGATCATTTTTTTTGATCAGAGACTGTATTCTTTCCAATCTGTCATTTCCCTTCTCATAGTTGGCATCTGACAGTCCTGTTGTAACAACAGCACTATACAATTCTTCTGCAGGTGTCATCGCATAGGCTCTGGCACCTTCGTAGTTTGGTACTACTTTAGTTTCTTTTTTTAAAAAATTAAATTTCATGGTTACTGTTTTTATTGTTAACATGGAAAGGATTGATACTTCCTCTCTGATTTCTGATGCAAAGTAAAAACAGTGTTACGCAATCTTTTTGCGCAGAAAATTTTTATTTGATTTTTTTTAATTTTAAAATGATTCTCGCAGATTATGATGCACGATTACGCAGATTTAAGTTTTGGCTAAAGCCGGATGAATAAGGCTATTTATAAGGCGGGCTAAAGCCCACCTCTATTGAATAATGCTAAATAGATTTTTTTCCGCAAATCCCACAGATTTATACAGATGTTTGAGAAATACAACTGCATTCATCATTTATCATTATAAAATCCTTCTATTATTCGTTTTCATTAAAGAAATCATCTGTATTCCATTTTTCACTAAGGCTTTTCTAGCTTTGCTATGATTAAAAATTAAGCTATGATTAAAGGAATATATGAAACCCATGTTCAGGTGAGTAATCTAGAAAATGCAATACAATTTTATACAAAAGTGCTGGGATTGAAACTTGCTCACAGGGATGAAACCAGGCCCATTGCTTTTTTATGGGTTGGAGAAGGGAAAGAATTTATGCTCGGATTATGGGAGCAGAAGGAGAATCTTCAGACCAGACATTTTGCTTTTTCCTGCAGTAAGGAAGATATTTTGGATTATTCTGTAGAGTTTCTTGAAAAAAAGAATTTAAAACCTTACAACTTCCTGAAAAACGGAAGTGCAGAGCCTATGGTATTTGCATGGATGCCTGCACTGGCTGTTTATTTTAATGATCCCGATGGAAACCAGCTTGAGTTTATTTCTGTTCTGGACGGAGAAGGGAGACCGGAATTAGGTGTACTCAGCTATGAAGAATGGATACAGCAGACTGGCCAATAATACAATTTTACAATACAGAGACGTAGGATTTTTATGCTCTGTATTATCAGCAAAATAATCAAATAAACATCAGCAGCATTTAAGCATTGACCAGTTTTTTCACTGCCAGGACATGTTTACAGGGACCTCTCTCACCCTGATATTTACTGAACCATTCGCAGGTACAGCGCGCACGCTCATTTTCAATGATAACTGTGTGATGCACACCGGTTCCTTTTACTCTGGCCTCTGTTCTTGTTTTATGATGATTTAAAATTTCTACTTTTCCGTCTTCAATCAATCTTTCAGCATTTTTTATCCGGGGATTGAGTCCGATAATACGGCTTAATTTAAAAGGAAGCCTGCGATAGAAAAATTCCCTGTCATCAAGATCGTAACCGAGTAATCCCATTGCAGCAAGCCTGCCGGTGCTGTTTTTAACTTTGTCAAAACTGATATTCTCTTCCAGAGCAAGTGTGGCAGGATTAAAGGACTGGTTGGCATAGGCATATTTATCCAAGGCATCAATCCATTCGTCGGGAACATCCGAAATCAGGCTATCTAACACTGCGCCTTCCCCTGAGAAACCTCTCCAGCATTCTCTAGATAAAGAAAAACTGAAACGGATATTCCCCATACTCAGCTGCCATGTTACGGACTGCATATTGGCATGTGCAAATACCTGCATAGAATCAATATAAGGAAGAAGAGGCTCTAAAAGACGAAGCCTGTGAATTCCTCCTATGCAAACAGAATCTGTAGATTGTACCGGAGAAAAGATGGGTTTATTTCCGCGTACAATTAAGTAATAATCTGACTTTACCACTCCTTTCGGCATTCCTCTAAACAATTGCTGCGTCTGGATTCTATTGAAGGTGTAGCGTTTCACTGATTCTGATAAATAGACCTGAACAGTCCCCAATCCTTTGATCCATTTTACAGGCAATGGAACTTTTCTTTCTATTATTTTATTATCTTCCTGATAAAGCCCAACTTCTTTTTGCCCTACAGAAAGCATAATTTTTCCATTCGGACGGATACTTCCCAAAGCATTTATCATAGGCTGATTGAAATCCACATTTGTTGTTCCGTTTTCAAGAAACTCTCCATCCAATCCATCAGGCAGTACATCTACTCTTGCATATACTCCTGCACAATGAGAAAAGCCTTCAAATCGTATTCTCCCATTTCCTGCTGTCACTATAGGATCTTTAAGGTGTGCCATCTGAAGCGGCGACAGATTAAAACTGGATTTCACAATGTTGGAAAGTGTGATCAGACATCGGGCCAAAATAAAGGGCTGCCCTACATTTCCCCAAAAGAAACAGGGGGCATCAGTATTTTTATATACCTCATTGTATTTGGCAAGGAACAGCTCTTCAAGCGCACCTGTCCTAACTAAAGAGGATGCTCCTGAATAGTTGTAAATAAGCGCATCTTCCATGATCTATTTTTTCAGGAGTAGATTACAGATTTTTTTAAGGCTGGAGTTTTCTTTCCAGTGGTTTAATTTTTCAAGTACTTCTTTAGGAACCAATGAATGATTCAATGCCAATACTTCATGGTAAATTTCCAGAATTCTTTTCAGATTGGTAACCGGTTCTTCCATTTGAAGTACAATATTGGTAATCAATTCCTCGAGAGCAGTATTATGATTTTTACTTACATTCAGCATGTGATGCTGCATAAGATCTGTCAATCTTTTCACCGGTGCCCACTCCAGTTTTTCGTGCAGACCAATCACTCTTCCCAGCCTTGCGTTATCCATCATCTGACAGGAAACATGTTCAAGCCAGATTTCAGCAGCAGTTCCTCGGATGGTTTTATCACCATCCAGGAAAATAGTCCCAAGAAACAGATAACCAATTTCATCCAGAGGTTTCTTAATCTGATACAGTGTATTGGCAGTATTCAAAACAAGGTTTCTTTCAAAAACTTCTGCAATTCCTGAATAGAAAAGACAGTACTTGATTACTTTCGCCAGAGCATTGGCAGGCGTATTGGGAAAGCACAGCATCAGTGCAGGAATTTCATTAAGTTCTTTCTGCTCTGCTACAAAATATTCCAGAAACAAAGGTTCTTTTCTTTTTTCAAGATGATATTTTGGAATCGTAATATTCAGCTCTACCGGATAGTATGAGTTTTTCTTATTGTCAATGGTCTTCCATTGGTAAGTCCCTGAAAAGAATTCCACAGGAATATTTTCATATCCGAAACTTCTGAATTCTTCAAAAACAGTGTCAGGTGAACGTGTAATTCCGGCTGTCATCCACCATGAAGGGTGTATAAACTTTCCTTCCGGTTTTTCATTTTTACCAAAGAAGAAAAGCAGTAATTCTCTATATTCCCCTTTTAGTCTTTTCTCTGTTTCTGCAATAGCTTCTGAAGTATTATCCAAAGCACAGCGCTGCAGGGCCAGCTGGATATCCAGATGATGAGGATCTGTATTACTATTCTGATAATTCTCCAATCTCTCAACAAGAGTCACAGGGGAAATCCAGCATGGTGCGTGGGTGATAGGAAATAACAAAGGCAGTTTATCCCCGGATTTTATTTTTTCAACAGCATATACAGCAATCTCTTTAAAAGCCTGTCTTGCAGGACAATCTGCTCCAACATCTTCTATCGGACCTAATTTCTTCTGATAATTGGAGTAAGACTCTCTTGTCATTTCTTCCTCCCTTGTTTTCTGGTATATTTTTTCCAGATTCTTTAACTGAACCGGATATTTTTCCATTAAAGCCAGCCCATAATTGATAATAGCATTGCACAGCAAAACATTCAGATAAGGAACTTCCCATTTTGCAATGGTTTTACAGGCCTTTAAAAATACAGGCTCCATCAGTTTCACAGAATCTTCATCCACATCTCCGGCAAACCTGATAAATCCCGTCAAAGCAATATCACAATGATAGCTATACGGATCGTCCATTGCCAAAGGCAGATAGAACATCAGATCTTCAAAATTCTGAAGTACCTGCACTGCATTTTCATCTGCAGCCAGTAATCGTTTTTCCGAAGCTATAGCTTCCAGTTCCGGTTGTTTTTCTTCAATATATTTTACTAAAAGCGGACGTACATTCGTCAATATATTATCTGAATAGTGAGAAAGTGCCTCAATCATATTTTCTGAAGCCGGTATGTATTTAATAATGATCTTTGCTGCTTTTGACTGTATGCCATCATCTTTACTGACAAACGCTGTACTTAAAGCCACTCCGAGCATATCCGGATCCACCTTCTTTCTCTGAAATATTTTTTCAGTAAGTCCCAGACTGGAAACCACCACTGTTTTTACCTCTGAGCTCAGCAAATTCGGAAGGTAATGCGAAAATTCTTCATTTTTAAATTCAGCAGCCCCAACAATTTTTTTCAGGTGGGATAATATCGTATTCACGGCTTTTGACTGTGAAGAAACAAGGCCTGCAAGCAGTTCATCCTGCAGATCAGATAATTCTTCTTCCGTTGGTTTTAATGATGTAAAAGCATCCATAAACCAGCCCGTGACATTTTTATTAAAGTTTCTGTTGGAAGCCAGAAGGCATTCTTTCAGAAATCTTTTCCTTTCAATTTTCTTCTCAGCAATGAGCTTTTGAACAATGGGAAACCATTCTTTACGGAAGGGTAAAGATTTGGAAGGAAATTCACATAAATACCAGAAATGTGTATTCAGTGTTTCAGGATAACGGTCAAGATCAGCTGGATAATTACTCAGGTGATGTCCCAATAATTCAGGTTTGGGCTGTACATATCCTTTCTCTGACCATCCTAAAATATCTTTATAATTGAAGGCTGTAAATTCTGCTTCAACGGATTCATTGATAAAGTCTGAAAACCAGTCCGGGCATCCCCATTCCAATATCTGCTCGGTCTGTTCTGCATTGCGGAAAAGGCTCCAGTAATTTTTACCAAAATTCTTTTTGTCCATACATACAAAAGAAGCTATATCTATAATGGAATGCTGGTTCACAGATCCTGCCGTGTGGTAGGAGTTTTTAGTCATTACAATTTTACTGATCTCACGGTCCATTTTCTTGATAGAGGGTATCAGTGTTTTCCTTTCTTCAATGCTAAGCTCTTTTAGAAAGGGAATAATCTCATGTACTTTTTCCTCATTAAGGATCTCATAAAGTCTTTCTTTCATGGGCTTTAATTTGATGTATAAATTTGTTTCAGGTTATTCATTTTTTTCCATTCTTCAGGCAGTTTGATAATAGCTTTCTCTGGTTCAAACCCATTATACTTTAACAGTTCATGATAGAGCCCGTATTTTTTGTTATTAAAAACCGTTTTCCCAGCTGCTGAAAGAATGGATGTCAGCAGTTTTCCTTTATATTTATTAAAATGATTTGAAGACCGTTTGTTAAAAAGGGTCTCAAAAGCCGTAACACAGGGAGTTTCATATTTATTAAACAGTCCCGGAGACAGAAATAAATAAGGCCTCTCCATGAAAAGTAAATTCATCTTCATTTCAACATTTAAAACTTTTTCAAATCCTTCACTACAACATTAATACACAGTATTTTATAACAGCAGTTTTTTCCTGTGAAAACAAAGTCTTTAAAACAGGAAGTCCTATATAAAATTGTCATCAGTCCATCATCTTAAAGATCCGGACAAAAATTGAATAAATTATTTATAAAAAATGTTTTCAGGGACGTAACTTTTAAAGAATCCGATGGCAAAATCAAATGATATCTTGTCTATCCGGATTTTTTTTGTACTGATGACCTGCTTTGCAGCCAACAACAGTTTAAATATTTTACCTCAAAACTTTCATTACCAAACATCCATTTATTCTCATTGGCTAAAATAAAAAAAAATGACTGACAGACAGTAAATTATCCCATAAAAGTGATTTTTTTAACAAATATTAAGTTAATAAAACAATAGTTGGTAAAGCTCTCAGCAGAATAAAAATAATTCCCTGTTTAAAGATATAAACTTAAAAAAATTAGCTAAAAGCTCTATATTGTGATGTTTACACAACATTTGGTGTCTTATTTTTAGTATTGATGATGGCTTACAACAAAATTATCTTACCGAACCGATACGTTAATTTTATTTAAAATAATAATTACAGCAGCATTCCACTCCGTTACATTGTACAACAGAAGATTCAAGGTTTTTGCCATTATAAGAAAGAAATGAGCGATATAAGTTTATAGTTGATTTCCAACAAAATCACATTTTAAAACAAAAAAAAGGTGCCTCAAGCCAAATGATTCGACTTTTGAGACAACCTACCCCTTTTATCTGTTTATTTCAGTATTTAATAATTCTTAAGGCACCAATGCAGAATCTTTGCAATGTTTTTGGCGTCGTCTACACCTCTGTGGTGGGTACCTTCTAAAGTCATACCCAATTCGCCCAAAGCTCTGTTCATTCCGACACTTTTCCTGATCGTAGGATGAATTTCACCAAATAATGTCTTCACATTGATGTGGTCATCACTCATGGGATAATCTGTGTAGAATCTTCTTGCCTGGTTTTGAAGCATGTTCAGGTCATAGTTTCCGTAACTTGCCCATGTCAGTTCTTCGGAATCATACTCTGCCCTCAGGATATCGAAAGCATCATCCAGCATAATGCCTTCATGATCCAGCATATTTTGGGTAATTGTAGTCAATTCCGTACAGAACGGACTTACTTTTGAATGCTGGGGTTTTACTAAAATTCCTTCATTTTTAGAGATCTTACCCGTTTTTGCATTCATGATGCATACCCCTATTTCGATGATCTCACTTTCCTGACCTCTTGGCGGCCGGTTTTCCCAACATGTTGCTTCAAGGTCTACTATTAATATATTGTCTGTTGTTTTCACTTGTTTAAAATTTAATTGTTAAAGATTGGAAGAGGGATTCGGGAAGAGGGAAATTTGAACAGTGTCTTATTTACTTCCAGCCTCCGGCATCAGTCTTCCAGCCTATTATCATTTACAGAATCTTACTTAAAATTCTGGCTGTATTATATGCATCGTCTGCTCCGCTGTGATGGGTGCCTTCAAAACTCATATTCAAATAACTTAAAGCTCTTTTAAGCCCTATTTGTTTATGTAATTTGAAATGTCTTTTAAATTCATGCATCACATTCATATAATTTTCTGAAAAAGGATTGGTTATCCCGAGCCAGTCACATTGTTCTATGATCTTATTATACATAAAAAAGTTTCGGCAAAAAATTACCGAAACTATACTTTAAGAGTCATCAACTCTTCTTTTATAAAATCAATGACTAAAGAATTCAACTTTTTGTTGATTCTTTTCTGCTCTTTTTTTTCAATAGCTGTAAAAGCTACCGGGAAGTCTTTATCGAAGTCTTCTAAAATATCCTGCGCAAAAAGGCCAATCACTTTACCTATCATTTTAGGCTCGAATTCACCGATTTTGCTCACCACATTATTCAGTCTGTTGGCTGTAGCATATTTTTGGATTTCCTCCCAGATCTCCTGAGCTTTTTCACTGAAATGAACCTGTTTCTGAACAGTTTTCGCTTGTTTTTTAACCATTTTCGCTTTTTCGACCCATTTTTCATTCTTGTTTTTCAGAATGATTCTGGCTCCGTTTCCAAAATATCTGGTTTTCAAGGTCTTTATGATGGTACCTTCACACCTATTGTTCTCTAATTCAGGTAGTCCAAGCCATGCCGGAATTTTTGAATTGAAAACATTAGGGAATTTCAAAGCTTCCTCAAGACTTCCCTGAAACAAAATTTTTGCATAGAAAAATCCTGTCTCTTCAAAAATCTGATTGACCACTTCTGTATCCAAATAGGTAACTCCATTCAGTTTAATATCG
Source organism: Chryseobacterium sp. AG844 (assembly GCF_003182335.1). Lineage (NCBI taxonomy): Bacteria > Pseudomonadati > Bacteroidota > Flavobacteriia > Flavobacteriales > Weeksellaceae > Chryseobacterium > Chryseobacterium sp. AG844. The sequence goes on from NZ_QGTV01000007.1 coordinate 112,132, forward strand.
AAAGCGTAAAATTCGTTGTGAGGGGCATATTCAATACCTTTCTGTACTTTCACAGCATCTTTTACGGATTCTACTTCTTTATGTTGGTAACCGCCACCGAACAATTCACCGTAGATCACTACAGTTTCAACCTCCGGGTGGATGGTCTTTACTTTCTGAAACACTTCTATCACATTATTTCTGTAGCGTTCCAACATCTGATGGGCATTGAAAAATTTTTCATCTTTTTCGATGAAAGCAGTTCTCTTCGCGATTTTAATTTCCTTTCCGTCGGTAAAGAAAGAGAAATTAGCGCCGTGAACTTTTTCCTGTACGATGAAAACCTCATCCCCAAAACCCTGCATTCTGATCTGGTCGATCACGCGGGTCTGGTAAGCATTTTCTATAGCGTTATATGTTTTAAAAATCATTCTGTTTAGTTTTTAATCATTTCTGATTCGTTTTTCTGCATCTGGGTAATATGCCTTTGAGCATGGAGTGACAGAAAATAAATATATTCATATACATTAATTTTCCCTAGGTCATTTACTGTCATTGTCGTTTTATACAAGAGTCCTTCGCCATTTTTCATTACCTCAAGATAGTGTACGCATTGAAGATATTGTTGGCTTATTAAGCTTCGGATTTCATCTAAGCGCAATTCTCCTCTCGGTTCCATGTGATTGGGTCTTATCCATTCAAAAGCACCATATTCTCCTACTTTGTCAAAATTTTCTTTATTGAAACTGTAGTTTTTTATTTCAGATTCCAGATCAAGATCTAAAGAATTCTTCATTGCTTTTTTGGACCCTTTTTCAATAAGGATGAGCAGATAAAAATTCGTAAGATAAATGTGCTCTAAAATCTGCTGAATCGTCCAGCCTCCGTTTGAAGGCTGATGATTCAACTTTTTTTTATCTTTTTGAAACCATCCGTCTACATTATCAAACGTGAGCTTCAGATGTGCTTTTATATCTTCAATAAATCTAAAAATGTCCATTACAATTCTTTAAAGTTTTGCAGCAGGTTTAGGATATTTTCCTTTCCTACCGGATTCATGGAGTGGCAATAGAATTTCGGAAGGTCCAGATAATGATCCATACAATATTCTACCAGCCATTTGGCGCAGTCGTATCCTGTTTTCTCAACAAATTCCTGAGAATTCTGTTTCAAATAGTGTTCGTCTGCAAGATCATGGTCAAAAGATATCATTTCCGAGAGTCCTTTTTCCAAGATCCTGTTGACAAACTGTTCGTAATTCCGAACAATGTGCCAGTCACTTCTGAGGAAAATATCCTGTTGGGTATAATGATAAGCCTCGATCGGGTATCTTATATCATCCAGAAATAATAATCTTTTTGTTTTTTCCATTGTTTAATTTTTTAATTTGAAAAATAAATGTTTAATGCTTTAATTACACTTTTCACATTCGTGTTCGGATAAAATCCGGAACTATTGATACAATTTATTTCCACTATTCTCCAACCTTCTTCCGTTAAACAGATATCCATTACAAAAGCTTCTTCAAGATTAAAAAGCCTGATCATTTCATTAGCGAAGCTTAATCCATCTTCTGAAACTTTTTCTTCGAAAGGAACACTATCATTAAATTTATAATACCCGGCATCAATAATTTGTCCGCCAACGATCCAAAGTCTTGCTTCTTTTATTGTTCGTTTTACTTCGGAAACCTGTATCAATGAATGTTCATTAATTCTATTATTTTGAGATTCCAGAGCTTCAAACACAAAATCCTTCCATTCGTTTTCTGAAAATACTTTTCCTGTAAAGATCTTTGCTTCACTATAAGGTTTAATGAATTTAACCTCACCTTTCTTCCAGTTCAGCTGCTCAGAGATTCTATGAACAGAAACATGATGATTAAGGAGATTTTCACCATAATATTTTGAATATACTTCATACAGATGATTTCCTCCGTAAAAAGAACCCGGAAACCAGTCTGTATTCTGTTTTGCCAATCTTGCAATTGTCACCGAACCGTATACAAAAACATCTTTTCTATCTGTTTTGAACTCTATTTTTTCTGCCGCTGGAGGAATATTAATTACATCATAATCAATATTCAGTTCTTCCAATGCATCAAAAATTTTATAGTGATCCGGATCTAAATAGACATTAGCCTGAATTAAGAAATGCATGGTTATTGGTTTTAAGGTTCTTTTATTTATTTTTTTGGATGAAAACTAAAAGCCTGATAAGAGAGGTTATATTCATACTGTTTAAAACTTCTATTCCTTCCATCTTTCTTACACCATCATATCAGCACAATTGGAACTAGCGAAGGCAAAAGGCTTTGCTTTAAACACATATCCCATTCCCAAAATATATCCCATAGCATCTTTCAGTGCTACATTGGATTTAAAATCCGGGTCGGTATTAATATCTGCGTGTACCTCCATTTCCACACCATAAGCATCCAGCACAGAACAGATCGCGTATGCAATTTCAACGGATTTGTTGACTTCATTCAGCATTCGCTCCTTGATACTGATACTCTGTATTTCTCTTTCTTTTCTGATAAAGGTAAACGCTCCTTTTCCCTCACGAATAAACACTACTGCCGTAGCATAACTGATGGCATCTCCGTATACGTGGGAGTCTGATCCCACACATACTTTCAGACGGTGTCCGTTGGCCTGTTCGCGAATGATGGCTTCTTCTACCAGCTGTGTGATAGAGTGCTGGAAAATTTTTCCACTCATATTCTGCCATGTTTGTTGTTGCGTTTCCATTTTTTCTACATGTTTTAAATTTTGTTTTAAATTAATTTCTGAATTGTGAATCGTCAATTAGTTTTCACTGTCAATATTTTTAAATTCATTTGCAAAGCAAAATTCATATTGACTATTCACTTTGCACTCCGAACCGGACTTGAACCGATACCATCAGTTTTGGAGACTGAGATGCTATCATTACACCATCAGAGTAAAATTGTTGATTCATTAGGACTCGAACCTAAACTCCAAGAATCAAAATCTTGTGTGCTGCCATTACACTATGAATCAATTTCATGAGTAATAAGTAATTGGTAATGAGTAATATTAGAAATCAGTCAGGTATCAATGATTGTTCATTGCTTATTACTTATCATTCATGTTTTTGCGGAACAGACAGGAATTGAACCTGTACCTTTAGTTTTTCAGACTAACGTGCAGACCTTCTACACCACTCTTCCGGATTTTATAAGTAATGAGTAATTGGTAATATGAAAATCTGTGACTAGCATTATTACTCATTGCTCATTATTTATTATTTATATTTTGGTACGGGAAGAGGGATTCGAACCCCCAAAAGCTTGATCCTAAATCAAGAGTGTCTGCCATTCCACCATTCCCGCAGTTTTTTTAAGTAATGAGTAATATTTTCTATTTTCATCATTACTCATTGTTCATTACTTATTACTCATATTCTGTACCTCTCCCCAGATTCGAACTGGGACTTTACGGGGTTTAAAGCCGTTTTCTCTGCCAATTGGAATAGAGAGGCGTTATTTTATCAGTAATGAGTAATATGAAAATTTATGGTTATTACTTATTGATCATTGCTCATTACTTATGTCATGGTAGGTTTGAGAAAGCTCTGTCTGTTTATAAATTATGCCTGCTAGTATTTGTAAAGATCTTCTGCTCTTGACAAACCTTTCTCATTTCCTAATGTATTTTGTTTAAAAAAGTAAAAGGCCGTCTGTTTTTATTGACTAAAGATCTTCTGCGCTCGACAGTCCTTTTTTCTCTTTTCTTTTTTTGTGTGAATGATAACTGGCCAATTTTTAAAAATAATCTGAACTTTCATGGTATTAAATCAATTCAATATTGACCAGTTATTCACATCCAGTACTCTATAAGGGAATCGAACCCTTGTTTTCTGCTCGAAAGGCAGGCGTCCTCACCGTTAGACGAATAGAGCGTTATCCACAAACCAGGAATCGAACCTGGACAACAAGAGTACATTTCCTGCATGCTTCCATTACATTATCTGTGGTTGGTGGAAGTAGTAGGATTCGAACCTACTCAGCAATGAAGCAACAGATTTACAGTCTGCCCCGACTCTCCAACTTCGGCGTACTTCCGGATTTTTTTGAGCAATTAGTCATGATTAATAAGTAATTCCTCATTTTCCTGTTAAAAAGAAAAGGTCTGTCTTTATATTGAATGTTTGGTTAAAGATCTTCTGCGCTCGACAGCCTTTTTCTTTTATTAATAAAGGATATTCTTTACTATAGATGATAAAAAATCATTGATAATAGATTCTTATATTTCCTATAGTTTTTACTTTGAGATGGCTATGGGATTCAAACCCACTCAGTTGACACAACGATTTTGCAGACCGTCCCGACTCTTCTACTTCGGCGAACCATCAGATTAAAAAATAAAGTCTGTCTTCATTTATTTGATAAAGAACTTCTGCGCCTGACAAACTTTATTTTACCTAAAAATTTATAAATGATATTCTTTAACTTTTAATTCATCCGGAGAGAAGAAAAGCCTGTCTGTATTTTTCGTGTTTGGCGTAAGATCTTCTGCTCTCGACAAACTTTTACTTTTTCTCCTGAAACAATTAACAATTAGTTACCTGCGATTCTGGAAAGACTCGAACTTTCAACTTCCGGTTTAACAGACCGGTGCTCTGCCATTGAGCTACAAAATCATTGTAATTCCGGAAGGACTCGAACCTTCAACCTTCGGTGTATCAGACCGACACTCTAACCACTTGAGCTACGAAATCATTTGTATTCCATAAGGGAATCGAACCCTTGTCGTTCGGTAGAAAGCCGAATGCACTTACCTCTATGCTAATGGAACCAATTGTCTGGAAAGCAAGATTCGAACTTGCGACCTCCCGCGTCCAAGACGGGTAAACAACCACCGTTATCTTTCCAGCTTTGGGGTTCACTTCTGTTTCTTTTCCGGGAGACAGCCGGATGGGAAAGTTTCCATGAACCTTTTTGTGATTCCGAGAGGACTCGAACCTCTAACCCTGGGTTTAGAAAACCCATGCTCTATCCAGTTGAGCTACGGAACCGTTTTTGTAATCCCAGAAAGATTTGAACTTTCAACCCCCGGTTTAAAAGACCGGTGCTCTAACCGATTGAGCTATGAGATTATTTTAAAGTCGTGAATAGTCAATAATCAATTCGCTTCGCTTGTCAATTTTAAAATTCACATTCTTTGTAATCTCAGAAGGACTCGAACCTTCAACCTTCGGTGTCGTAAACCGACGCTCTATCCAATTGAGCCATGAGATTTTCTCCTTTGGGTATCTCCGGGGATCGAACCCTGTTCTCCGGTTCCACAGACCGGCGCTTTACCAAATAAGCTAAAGAAACCATAAAAAAAGCGCCTCTTTTCGGGAGGCGCTTCATATATTTAAACGTAAAAGATCATTAGCTGACCCACGTATATAAGCACCTTTTATCCACAATTTCACTATCAAGAATACATGCAACACCTGTCGGTTCCTGTCCGAATAGTCTTGAATATTGATTGAATATGTTGTGTAACTGTTTCATTTTATTTTTGTTTGTTTCTAAATTATTTTTAACTGAATCCTGAAAACCTGTTGCTTTCAATTTTCGGTTGCAAAGTAAATATGAATTTTTGGAATCCGCAAATAAATTTTCAAATTAAAATACTGATAATCAATTTGTTAGGCGTTATTTTTAGCATAGAGAATTTCTGTCCGCAATATTTTGCAGATATCTTAATTACCTAAATGACTGTCTCTCACCGGGTTGCTTATCACTCTATTTTATCGTATTAAAGTTTCATTGTTAATTAAAAATTTTTCATGTTTATGGTTATTTTTTTTCATTCTAAATAATTTCTGACCTAAAAAACAAAAAACGCCTCGGTTTTCCGAGGCGTTTCTGTTGTATTTTGATTAATTTTTTACGGGTTTACAGTAAATAATTTCCAAAGTCAGCACATCTCGCCTCATTCCATATCACCTCATCATATCCGAATAATCCTTTGTTAGAAGGACTTTCGCATAGTTCTGCATTGATATGTGCTCTTTGTATTGTCATAATTTTCTGGTGCAAAGATAAATCTTTTTTGATATTATTTTATAATATTCACAATTTCGGGAAAGTTTTAGATAAGCAAAGGGATGTAAAGGAATCAATTAAAAATTGATTTGATAAAGCTGAATTTTCTTTAATTTTTAAATTCTTGAATCTTTAAAATTTAATTCCTGAACATTTTATTTCTTGCTGTTTTGAATCTCGAAATGTCCTTTAGAATCACGTCATCACCGGGATTAAAATATTTCAGTTCATTGACAATTTCTGAGCGTGTATCTACTTTTTCCGCGATGATTTCATAGGCTATATTTCTGATTGCGGCCTGTAATTCCGGATCTTTCTTGAATTCATACTTCATGGCTTCCAGGTAAGTGATCTTTTTATGATCCGGAGTTTTCTCATACAAGTTCTTTATTTCTGATTCCAGCTTTTTAACATCAAAAATATTGGCAAAATAGTTATTCAGACAGTTGAAGGCATCTTTATCCTCATCCCATCCCTTCAATAATATTTTCTGTGCCTCCTCCGGCTTTTCCATTTTCTTACGGTATACCAAAGAAGCTTTCACCATCTGATTATTTCCTGTATAATCATCTGCAACGATCTGATAATAATAATGGGCATTTTTAAGATCGTTTATTTCTTTGTAAAGATCTCCTACTTTTTCTTTCTGCTCCATTTCTTTATAAAGCTCAATTGCTTTTTTATGTTGTTTTGCCTTTTCATAGCAAACCGCGGCATCGGATTTATTATTCAGTTTTTTAAGATATACTACCGCTGCTTCATTATAAAGCCCTCCATTTTCCAGTGTTTTTGCACCTCTGTAATTATCCTGCAGCAGGTTCATATAGACTCTTGCTGCCTTTTTGTAATCTTTTTCGGCAATGTATTTTTCGGCAAGCTCTTCATATTTACTGCGAATTCTGTCGAAAAGTGAATTTTCCAGATAGAAACTGCCGCTTCTGCTTCCTTTTCTTCCTGCGGAATTTCTGTTGTTCTGCTCTTTATCTTTTAAAGAAGTGATCACCAGAAGAATGATGAAAGCAACCACCAGAAAAATGGCTAATGTACCCATCACACTCCAGAAGCTTTCATGGAATAACTGGGCAACAATTCCGACAACCTTAAACATCGCCAGCAGCACGAATGCTGCCATGAATTTGTCTATAAATTTCTGTCTATTCATCATCATCGGATTTTAAAATGGTTTTATCTTCCCTGAAAAGACGATAAAGGAGCAACAACACACAAATTACCAGAACCCACACAAACCAGTTGTATCCAAACATTTTGACCAGCGGATAAAATAAGTACACAAGCATGGCTACAAGGATAGCAATTAAAATAACCTTCACCCAGACAGGGACATTATCACCACCCACATTCAAAGATTTATTTTTAAACAGGAAAGAATACAATCCTACTCCCGCAATCATCAGAATCACCATATACAGGATGTCCGAGACAGGAGCCTTTTTTTCCAATGGTGTACCTTCCGTACCTATTGCCTTTACTTTAGCTTTGTCAATGGACGCCGAAGACGGATCCATCATATCTAACGTCCCGTAAAGTTTCCCTAATGAATCAGCCATTAACGCCTTTCTCTTTTTCAGAAGATATTTTACAACATCACCATTCACAGGCTTTCCTTTGGTGTATTGCTTTAAAGAATCTGAAATTTTACGTTTCAGGTTTTCTGTTTTCTGTTCTAGGTGTTTTGTAATTTTTTTGGTGTAAATGATTTTAAGAGAATCTCTGCTCTGTTTTTCTTTATTGACAAGCTTTTCAATATCCTTTCCAATTTCGCCGACCTCTCTGCCGCCAGCTTTTTTATAATTCTCCTTGTCTTTTTTTGTTTTGGATTCTATGATTCCGGCGTGAATAAGTTCCTGGGATAATCCTTTTCTCTCCCGATGATACATTGAATCTATCTTCAGATCAATTTCCGAGGTTCCGGACTGGAAAGCAATCATATCTGAGGGAGCTTTTACCGCATTGCCAGCTATTTTTCCTGAAGAAGGCATGTTTTCTTCCTGTACAGAATTACTTTTATCAGAGGGCAAGGCAACCCTTAACACAATCGCTGCAATAATGAGCGCCCAGAATACTCTGCGGAAATTTTTTGTTCCTGCACTTTCATTCTTTCCATTGGTGCCCCGGCCAAATAATACTTCCAGCCATGTAAATTTAGCAAAACCATCTCCCCGGGAAGTTCCCATAACATCAAGAGAAACACCTAGTTCTACTGCGCGTTCGGGATACTTTTCAATATACTGTAAATATTTTTCTATTTCTTTTTTGTTCCCTGCCATTACTTTTTTAAGGTCAAACGGCAGGTTGTTCATCCATTCTTCTTCGGTTTGTTTGGGCTGTAATGCTTCCATAACCTGTTCATCATCCACTTCAACCGTATAGCTTTCTATTTTTTGAGGAATTGAAACACCATTCAATGGCTTTCTAATGGTTTCTTTGATCGTTTCCGGCTGCTGAATCAGAGAAAGCCAGTCGATTTCTTCAGACAGTTTTACCAGTCCGAATTCAGGGTGCATAATCAGAAACCGGGAATCAAGCTGAGCCCAGTCTTCGGTGTTTATTTTAGGATAAAAGATGGTATTTTCCGGAATGAAAAGTCTGTCGTCCACACTTTGAAAGTATGCGTTTCTGCCTATTTCCTGTGGGGCATGATCTTTAAAAACAAGAAAACAACCATACAGCACATTGGGATGATCAGCCGGAACAGCAAAAGACTGTACCTGATTTAAATGAATTCCCAGCGTTTCCATTTCCTGAAGCCACACCACTGGCGAAGAGCCTCTGATCAGAAGTCCTTTTTTAGGATAGCTGTTTTTCGGGAAAGGTTTTATTCTAAGCTCCATAATCCACAATCTGTTCTATAAACGGTTTTAAAAACCTGTCACACATATCATCCATTGTCCTTACTTTCAACAGGGCATGTTCCGGAAGATAATATTCTGATCCTCCAAATTCTGTATAGGTAGCCAACGAGAGAAATCCTCCCAATGTAGAAGGAATGAAGAATTCTTCAATACTCTTGTTACTGCTTCGGAAAGTCAGCATTCCCCGTGAATCGGTAATAATTTCGCTTCCATCAGGAAATGTAAATTTATTTTTATTCTGCTCTGCAAAGATTCTGATATCATATTTATTCTTAGAAAAGTTCAGCGTATTTTCAGAAGCACTGTATAATTCATTTCCGGAAACGACCAGATTTTCATGCTGATTAATTCCGATTTTATTGAAATTATTGATGATCTTCAATCCGCTTCCTTTAAGCTTGGCGACTTCGGCTTCGGCTTTTATATTATTTTTTTCAAATTCTTTCTCTTTTCCGGTAATAGGTTCTACGGAAATATTTCCATCAATATTAATTTTGTAATGGGTAACATTATCAGGATGATGGAGATAAAAATTCCGTCCGAAGTAAATCAGCTGAAAATATTCCGGAATATTCATTCCTGTAAGGTTTTGGTCGGAATACTCTCCTGTATTAAGATTTAACTTTGAAATCAGTTTCTGATCAGACTGATACTGACACAAAATAAAGTGCTGCTGCCTGTTTTTTGACAAGGCAAACTGTCCCTTGGGTTTTATGGAAATTTTATCAAACAACACTTCGCAGCCATGATGGGTTTTATAATAATCATAGGAATGTCTGTCATAATAGTTATCAGAAAGATAAGTCTTCAGCAATTGTTTTTTTGAACTCAGAATGAAAAACTCTCCGTCATATAGAAACTTAGCAATCTTATTAACCGGTGCCGGGAACAAGATCGGATAGTTTTGCGGAAGATCTGTTTTCTTTCCGTTAAAATTTTGAACGGATTGTTTTTGCTGCGGCGGATTGGCCCACAGTTCCTGCAATGGAAGTTTTATTTTCTGGATATGCTTTCTTGCTCCTTTGTGATGTTTGTAAAAATTGATTTCACCATCCGAGGCTGTCGTTACCAAAAACTTCAGCTGGTCCCTGTTCTGATGTACAACCCGTTGAATCTTCTCATCAGCCATGTTATCCTGATGGGTAATGAAGAAAACTTCAATATCCTTTTCTGAGTGATTTTCATTAAAAAACTTCTCCAGTGCTTCTGAAACTTCCAGAACAGCACTTACCTGATTAAGATTTTCCACTACTTCTTCCACTTTGTTCAGCGCAATGGGAGTAGCTGCCTGTCCTAAAGCGAAGATTTTACATTCAGAATGGGCTTTGGGATGTTTTATAACCGCTATTGCTGAGGCATACGCTAATACTTTTGGAGTTCCCCAGTTTCTGAGGGAAGTGTCAATAAGGATAATTCTTTCAAAAATATTTTCTTCAGGCGGAATTTCTCTTTGCATATACAATGCCTCGCTATTCGCAACACGATTCATAAAGACATCATCTTCGTTGGCAAATTCGGAAAGAAGCATCCGGTGAAAATCACCTTTGTTGGTCATATCAGAAATTCCTCCGATAGGCTGTTCACCGGGAGAAAGATGGCGCATTGGAATTTTCAGCCCGCTCCATATTCTTTTGATCAGGCTTCCTATCTGAAAGGTCTTTGGCTCATCAGTCAATTCTTTGATAAAATCTTTATCTGTATCTGCTGTTGTTTCTTCTTCTACTACCTCATCATCCAGTTCCGGCTCATCAACCAGGCCTTTCATGGCGTCAATGACAGACTGTACTGTAGGAAATTTTTCATTCAGATTTAAGGCGCTCAGATCTTTGTTGAAAGCTATTGAACCTTCGTCTTGTTTTTCTGCACTGATCGCTAGTTCCTGCGGTCGTTTATAATAGATCTTTAAATAAATATCCGCATGAAGAGAGCCCACCCTGTTATGACTATTGCTGAACAAAGTCTGGAGCAATACAATTCTGTTCTGTTTCTCCTTATAAACTTTGGGTAGTGATTTTATTTTTTCAAGGAATTCAATTGGCTTTTCCGCGTTGAACTCAAAATCTTCACCGCTATAAAACTCAGCTGTACGTCTTAACGGGCCTGCAAAGTCCGTATATCCATCCTGCATCGCATACAAAACCATAAGCAATGCCCCGAACGGAGGCCATCCCTGTGGCTGAAGCTCTTTCAGTATCTCCATTAGATAAGGCCTGTAAGCTATGGCTCCTACTCCGGGAATGGAGAGGAGATTGTTTTCATGATAACCGGAATCACCGGGAACATCTTCATCAGTTTTCCATTCCCAAAAATAATTTTCATAGGACTGGAAATAAGCCTTTAATTCCATTCTCTTGATTTTTCAGTAAGGCGGAATGAGCTTACGGATAATGGACGAAAATCTGTTTCTTTTATTGAAAGATAATTCCCATTTCCATCCCACAGCAGCCATCCTTCCTCTTGATTATATTTTTGCTGCAACAGTGTGCTTAGGTTTTTAAATTCAAAATCCAGACCTGCAGGCAATAAATGTCTGTCCTTCGTCCAGTAGGTCTTTCCGGGAAAGCTTAATAATGGAGTTCCCATAAACAGGGCTTTATCGCCCAGAACTGTCCATTTTATTTTTTCAAGCTTAAACTTCGGTAACGCAGCGATACTTTCTTTAATATCGGCAATGTTGCTCAGCAAAGCGATAACCGGATGTTCTTCATTGCTTTCTTTTAGTTGTATCCGAACCTGTTCATGAATCCCAAAATAGTTTTGGTTTGAAGGTGGAAAACTAAGCTGCAATGCTTTGTCTATCGGAATCCAGAGCAAAGCTGTCCGTATTTTTTTACTCGGAACCAAAGCCTCTTTTCTGAATAAAAGCCCATCACGAAGTTCATACAGAATAAAGTCCGGCAATTGTTGTAGCTCCGGAGCTGCTGCCTGTTCATCGGTAAAGCCTTTCAGCCAGACCGTATCTCCATCCATGGCAATCAGAATATTTTTCCAGTCTCTGAGGGAACCCAGAAAATCTTCATCAGAACGGGGGAGTTCTGCCCGGAATTCTTTTAAACGCTTTGAAGAATCTTCTGCCATAAGCTTTCAATTTCCTGCTGAATATATTGTTTCTGTTCCGGATTTCTGATCCAGTCGCAACGGGTCTGCAGATATCTCAGTTTATCTTTAATCACATTTTGCTCTTCAAAGCTCAGCATTCCGCCATCCCATTTCTCCACCAGAATTTTTACGTCTTTCATGACTTCTTCAGGATTGGGAGTTTTATTCTGCATAGCCTGAGGATGAGAATCCGGATGATTATCTTTCTCAATCGTTCTGTTGATAATTCCTTCCAGAATTTCAATCTGTTCTTCTGTATCCCAGATATGTTTCAAAACCCATAGATCGGAAAGTACAGCTTCTTTTCTTCCACAGATCAGTGCACTTGCAGCGATCAGATTCTGAAGTTTCACCGCTCTACGGTCGGAAATGGCAATACCTGTATTTCTAAGGTTCATAATGGTATTCAGATAGACTTCATAGATGGGTTTCAGATCTATTATTCTGCACAGCTTCTGAAGTTGTCTGATCGCATCAGCATGAATTTCCGGAATTTCCGTTTCTTCTTCATTTTCCAGCTTTCTCCCTGCCAGAAGAACTTGCTGCAAAAGTTCAGGATTCACATAGTCTACACTGATTCTTACCAGAAAACGGTCAAATAATGCATTCAATGCTTCATCTTCCGGAAGAACGTTACTTGCTCCCACAAACATCAGTGCAGGTAAGTGCTTTGTTTCTTTTCCTCTTTTAAAAATCTTCTCATTGAGTGCCATCAAAAGGGAGTTCAGAATAGCAGAATTGGCATTGAAGATCTCATCCAGGAAAACCATGGAAGCCTCGGGCATCATTCCTTCCGTATTGGTAAGAAGTTCCCCTTCTTTCAGTTTTCTGATATCAAAAGGTCCGAAAATCTCGTTGGGTTCTGTAAAACGGGTTAATAAATATTCAAAGTTTTTCCCGTCTTTCACTGTTTTTGCCAGGGTTCTGACAATGGCTGATTTTGCAGTACCCGGAGGACCGTATAAAAAGGCATTTTCTCTTGCCAAAAGGCAGATCCCCAACAGATCTACGACATCATTTTTGCCTACAAAAGTTTCTTTTACGTAGTTTAGAACTGTATTAAGCTGATTTATATTCTGGTTCATTGACTTAAAAAATTAAAATTTCCACCATTTTTTCTTTTGGGGTTTCTGTTCTTCTTTGCTTTCTGCCTGTTCATTTCTTTTGCTGAATGAAAAGGCCATTCTCTGATAAGGATCTTTGATATCAAAGTACAATTGAGATCCGTCATCAAGAGTAAGTGCATCCATGATCTTATTTCCATCCCTGACCAGACTTTGTGAAACATCCTGTTTATTGAAATGATGCCTGATCAGATCCCTTTCGTCGGAAATTCTTGTAATAATATAGGGAGAAGCTTTGGTTCCGTCCCCTGTTTTTTCAAGGCATTCAAAAATGAGCTGTGCTATTGTCATTTCAATACTTCGTCCTTTATCTTCGGCCAGTTCTTTGTATGCAAAATATTTATAAATATGAGCTCTCGGACTCAGCAAAATATTGACGTTTACATATTGTATAACCTCTTCAAATTTTCCTTCATTGAGTAAGTCCTGCATGTTTTCAATATCTTCTGAATACGGATCATATTCAGGATCATTGATTACCAGCTCACGGCATTTCAGGAACGTTTCTTTGGTGGGATCCGCTAAAAATTCAAATACTTTCTCATACGTTTTCATTATTGTCTTCGGTTATAGTTTTTAGTTCTCGCCAGAATGCGTCTTTATGCATTCCAAATTCGGCAATCAGTTGTTTATTGATAAACGGAATTTCTGCCAGTTTATCATCTTTTTTTTCAACAATTCTTTCCAGATATAGCTTTCTGTAGGTATTGTCTTTCAGTTCTTCAGGCCAATTTACGTTTTTCAGATCAAGATCATATCCTATTCCGGAATAGTGAAACTGTGTCAGAATATTTTCCAGCATAGGGATTAAAGCATCTTCGGGATCCACAGTATGTAAAGCAGCCATTACCTGTGGCAAAAATCTGAGTGACATATCTGCGGATAAGATGGAAGGAATATCCCGTGTTCCTTTGAATCCGGGAATAAGATTTTCAATATCCTTTTCGGTATTTTCTCTGATGAGATAAAGCTGTGCACTGTGATAGAGAATCTTGGCGGCCCATACGGCTGTCTGTTTGTTACAGATTAAACGGTCTGATAAAAATTCAAGTCTTTCTTTTTCGAATTCTGTTTCAAAATAATCTCCTGCTTCCGCCTCTTCCTGAGGGGAGATTTGCTGTAAGCTTGAAAAAAGAGTAATACATTCTTCCTTACGAAGCAAAAAGATCGTGTCTAAAAACGGTGACTTGGTTTCCATGATCTAACAAAAATAAAATTATTTCGTTGAGAATAAAATTTTTGTGGGGAAGATTCATGTTAAATATGGATTCTTTGAAGTAATTATAAGGTTGGAAAGCGCAAAGGCGCAAAAAGTTATAAGCATTATGCTGTTTTTAAGGCGCAAGAAAATCAAAGATTTTCAGCAAGGTAAATCTTACCATCTAAACCTATAAGGTTTGAAATTACATATTCATTACTATAAAGATTGTTTCGTCGCTAAAGCGACTCGCAATGACTACTGTGATACAATTTCAATGATATTATTTTCAGGATCAAGGATGACGCTTTCATAATAGCCGTCCCCGGTGGTACGCGGTTCTCCAGCCACTTTATATCCATCTTTTCTCAGTATTTCTGTAAGTTCGTCTACTTTTTGTTTATTGTCTACAGAAAATGCGAGATGAATAATTCCATACTGCTGGGATTCATAAGAGTTTTCAGTTTCTCTGATATCCGGTCTGGTCATAATTTCAAGGCGACAGCCGCTCTCAAAACTTAAAAAATAGGATTGAAAATTTTTAACAGGATTGTGATACTTTTCATTGGAAACGGCTCCGAAATATTTCTGATAAAACGCTCTGGATATTTCCAGATCTTTCACCCAAACAGCGATATGTTCAATTGTCATAATTTCAATTTTTACGGTTTGACTATTGCAAAAGTAGCCGCTGGCCTTTAACGATACCCGCTCCACATTATTCTTTTATTGTCCTGTATTTACCAGGTTAGGTTTTGGATTATACGAAGGTCTTTATTAAAAAATATTATTTAAAGCATTTATTAATAACATCTTATACATTTTATTAATAAGACGTCGTTTCATTGTTTCCATTTTCGTAATTACAGAAACAAACTAAAAGTTATTATCTTTGTCCCATTCAAAATAACATTATGAGTATTCACATCAGTGCAAAAAAAGGAGAAATTGCCAAAGTAGTATTGCAGCCGGGGGATCCGCTTCGTGCACAGTATATTGCTGAAAATTATTTAGAAAATGCTAAACTGGTAAGCAAAACCAGAGGAATTTTTTATTATACGGGTCTTTATAAAGGGAAGGAAATCACTGTAGGAGCAAGTGGAATGGGTTTTCCAAGTATCGGAATCTATTCTTTTGAACTGTTCACAGAGTATGAAGTAGATACGATCATCAGAATCGGGACTTGTGGTGCTTACAATACAGATCTTCAACTTTTTGATATTTTAAATATTGACAAAGCTGCCAGCGAAAGTACGTACGCCAAATATGCATGGGGAATTGAAGAAGAAATCCTTTCTCACCAGGGGAATATCTTTAATACCATCAACGAAACGGCTAAAGATTTATCATTAAATGCTAAAGCCATCAATATCCACAGTAGTGATATTTTCTACAGAAAAGATCCTGCTACTCCGGAAATTGCAACAAAATACAACTGTCCTGCAGTAGAAATGGAAGCTTTTGGTTTATTTGCCAATGCTCAGCATTTAGGAAAAAATGCAGCGACTATTCTTACGGTAACGGATATTATTCCTACCCACGAAAAAATCTCTGCTGATGAAAGAGAAACAGCTTTGAATCCTATGATGGAACTGGCTTTGGAATCGGCTATAAAGAGTTTGTAAGAACTAAATTCATTATAGAAAAAGAGCTTTACTTTATCAGTAGAGCTCTTTTTTATAGTCTGAAAAAATTTCTGGCAGTTTCTGTAGTCTCGTCTGCGACTTCGGAAATACTGATCCTCTTCAGGTGGGCAATCGTTTGGGCTACATAAGGTAAAAATGAAGGTTCATTTCTTCTGTTCTGTATTCTCGGCATATTCTTCGGAAGCATAAATGGCGCATCCGTTTCAATCATCATTCTATCGAGAGGTACATATTTTATGACGTCTTCCAGATGTTTAAATCTTTTGGCATCACTTATGGCTCCGGTAAATCCTAAATAAAATCCTTTATCAAGATAAGTTTTTGCCTCGTTCAAGGTTCCGGTAAAACAGTGTACTACGGCTTCAGGTAACTTTGAAAGATAGTGATCTGTAATGTCATTAAATCTTTTAAATGCGGATCTTTCATGAAGAAAAAGGGGTTTATTAACTTCTATGGCGAGCTCAAGTTGTGCCCGATAACATTTTTCCTGAATAGGTCTGGGAGAGAAATCACGGTCAAAATCCAGTCCGCACTCTCCTACGGAAACCACATGATCCTGCTTTAATAATTGCCTGAGTTCACTAATACTTTGTCCATTAAAAGATTGGGCATCATGGGGATGAATTCCGGCTGTTGAAAATAAAATTTCGGGATATTCTTCTGCGATTTCCGCAGACTCTCTGCTTCCACGTATGCTGGTTCCGGTGAGAATCATATGTTCAACACCATGATCTAATGCTCGGTTGATAATTTCTTCGTGTTCTTTATAGAACTGTTTATTGGTCAGATTAATGCCAATATCAATATAAGTGTTCATCTATTTTTTACTTTTTATTTGATGTTAATTTCTAAATATAAATTGGAAACTGATTGATTCGCAGCTTCTGTTTTATATCTGCAAAACTAGACGTATGGTACGCAATCTTTTTACGCAGTTAAAAAGAAGAAAAGTAAAAAGACAAAATACTTTATGATTAAAAAATCTGCTTATCTGCGGGAGTTTTTATTTTCCACGGATTTCACAGATGTTTGTGGATACTCTATTCGTTGATAAATTTTTCAAGAAAACCGATCAGCTTTGTTCCGCCGTGACTCCAGCGGATTCCATGACCTTCTTTTTCCCGGACTTCAAAGACCAGCTCATGTTTGTAATGAAAGAAGACATTCCACCAGGTTTTATTGTCAAGAATTTCATGGATTTTTGCCATGACCTTCTCCTGTTTCTGCTGATTGTTCCCTTTTATTTCGCCCCAGAAATCATCATCCATTCTTCCAATGTGCTTTTCCCAGGCTCTTTGTGCAATGGTAATTTCGTTATTGAAAGGTTCCTGACAGGCATTGAGCAGCATGGTTTTCAACGGTGGAATGCCATTTTCATCGCGGATGCTTGTAGAGGTTAATCTTTGTCCTAAAATATTCAGCCAATGTTCAAAAGGAATTGCTTCCAGCGATGCTGCTTTTACCTCATCAGAATCGTTACTTTCCAGAATGGGAATGAATTTTCCAAAGCTTTCCTGCCTGTCAATGATTATTTCTTCATTAAAATAAGGCAGCTGCCATTCTAAAGTATTTTGCTTAAATCTATGAATATTTTCCTCCAGAGTTTCCAGGTGCTCTTCTGCTAAAAGGTCTTTGTATTTACCCTTCCATACTTCTGAAAACAGTGGAATATAAGGTTCAAACATATTCATACTTACTTTGTTTTGATAAGATTAACAGAAAGATTTTCTTCACTGATCAGATAACCAATCAGATTGAACCATTCTTTGCAGTGATCGAGAATCCAGGCATCGGAAGAAATAATGATTCCCGAACTTTCCGCCAGAAATTTATCAGGATTAAACTGAAGATCAGCTTCCCAGTTGAGTCGATTCTGCTCAGCATATTCAAGAACAAGCTGTTTGATTCTTCCACTGTTGGAAACCGGTTGATCAAAAATCCATACAAGTTTCTGAATATGATTTTTCCTGTAAAAAGAAGCAATCAACTCAATAGCTCTTAAGGTTTGATTAACTCTTTTATAAGTTCCATGCACGCCTGAAAGGTCACGGATACAGCCATCCAATCCTTCAAAAACATAAGCTTCAGAAAGCAGACTTTCCAATAAAATAATAACATTGAAACCATCAAGATATATTGTTTTCTCTTTTAACTCTGAAATATCAACATGCTTCAAATGTCTGTTGTGAAGCTGTACATCGGATGCCGACATTCCTCTCAAAGCTTGTATCTGTCGGGATTTCAGACGGTACCTGTTACCAACGAGATCCGAAGCCGCTTTTTCCGGGTAATCTCTGCTCAGCAGGTACTGCATGTCTTCAACGGCAAGTTTCAGCTTACTGATCTGTTTCTCTGAACCGAATAAGGTATCATCGCCAGTATTTTTTCCACGGTTTCTGTTATTCATGTTCAAAAATAAAGTTTTTGGTGGATGTTAGAAACCACCCCGTCAAAAATTCTTTGAATTTTTGACACCCCTCCAAAGGATGGGAATTTCACACCTTTGATTGTTAAATTTGTCAATGATATCATTTTTCTCATTCTGAATTGGGATCTGTTATATTTTCTACAACAAAAGAGATATTTTGTACAACGCTGTGATATTTATTAGGAATAAGTTTGCAAAGACTTAAAAAATACCTTTATGAATACACTGAAAAAATTATGTTATCTGTCTGCAGCGGTGCTGTTATCAGCGTCTTTCGTTTCATGCTCAAGTGATGATAATGAAATCATTATTGAACAGCAGACTCCCTCACAAGTGCTGTCTTCTACGCCATGGGAAACTACCGGAGCTAAAGATAAAAACGGAAATAATGTTGCCCTTACTGATGCCAGTGTAGCCGGATATGTAGGGTTTGCTTATTTCAAGACAGACGGAAAGTTTGCGATCTACAGCCTTACAGATGTATTGAGATCTATGGGAACATGGTCTGTAGATGCTCAGGGTAAAACAAGAACTATTGCTGCCTTAAACCCGGATGGAACCACTATTTTCACCCGTGATGTTGAAATTCTTGTGTTGAACAGAAATGAATTCACCTACAGAATCCGTCCTAATTCCAGTGATCCGTCTGTGTATTATGACATTATCCATACGAAAACTTCTCACGCTGAGCCAACGAACGGGCAGCTTACTTTAGCTTCTACTCCATGGGAAACAACAGGTGCCAGGGATAAAAGCGGAAATAATGTTGCTCTTACTGATGCCAGTGTAGCCGGATATGTAGGATATTCTTACTTCAAAGCTAACGGAACTTTTAAAATTTTCGGTTTAAATGATATACTGCGATCTGAAGGAACATGGTCTATTTCTCCTGACGGAAAAAAGAGAACGCTTACGACTCCAACTTTTACGCGTGTTGTGGATATTCTGCTTCTGAACGAAACAACATTTACTTACAGAATTACCCCAGATGCGGCTAACCCAGCTGTATTTTACGATATTATCCATACAAAGGTCAACCATAAGGAACCTTTGTAATGATTATTTTTTTATAATAAGGAAGAACCTGCTCAGTAACGGGCAGGTTTTTATATGTTTTAATTAAAAGAATGTTCCGTTAGTAACTTATCATTTGTATTCTTCCCACCATTTTTTCCAGTTTACTTTTCCCAGCTGATCCAGATTTACTTTTTCCCCGATCATCGGAAGGGTAACCGGGATATTGCTTTCTTCAGCATGTTTTGAAGCCAGCTCTAAAGGTTCGTACCAGATATGCTGTGCAAGCTTGAATTTGGAATTGTGTACCGGGATAAAGTTTTGGGCTTTTAATTCTTTTATTTCTTTCATCAGCTGGTCCGGCAATGTATGAATATAAGGCCACTTTTCGTTATACTGCCCATTTTCCATTACTGCCAGATCAAATGGCCCGAATTTCTCACCGATTTCTGTAAAATGATTCCCATAACCGCTGTCTCCTCCTAAAAACAGATTTTTGGAAGGTGTTTTTAAAACGAAGGAGGTCCAGAGCGAGATATTACGGTTCAGTAATCTTCCTGAAAAGTGTCTTGCCGGAGTAAGCGTGATTCTGAAGCCTTCTGCAATATCTATACTTTCCCACCAGTTCTTTTCAATAATTGTATCAAATGTCCATCCCCAATATTCAAAATGCTGTCCGGTTCCCAGTCCGCAAATGACTTTTCCTACTTTACCCTTTACTTGCTGAACGGTTTTATAATCCAGATGATCCCAATGATCATGCGAAATAAGAAGGAAGTCGATCTCCGGCATATGTTCCGGTTTGTAATAATCGGATCCCTGAAAAGCTTTTATTGAACCCGGCATCGGAGAGGCATTTCCACTGAAAACAGGATCTATAAGAAATCTTTTTCCATCGACCTGTATGAAATAGGAGCTGTGCCCAAACCATATCAGCACATTTTCATCCGGTTGAAGATTTTTAAGATCAGTCACTACAAAAGGGAGTGCTGTTTTGGGTGATGTATTTTCTATTTTGCACAGGCTTTGAAGGAGTAATTTAGTCATACTCTCTCCTTCTAACAGTGCCGGAGTTGTTAATATATTCTGAAACCGGCCGTTAAGATAATTGGGCAGTGTACTGAAATATTCTTTTCTTTTTTCATCGGGAAACTGTCCCAGCTGCTTTTTTAAACTTTTCATTTATTTTATTTTAAATCCATCCCGGTTTCTAAAGGTATGCTCTTTATCTTATTGGGTGTGAAACTTTACTATAAAATAAATATAAGCATAAGATTCTGAGATGTGAAAATAAAGGATGTTGAAATTTTAATTCTTTATGATTTAATGAAAACTATTCTTAAAAAATCCATTTAACCAGTCCAAGTACAAAGATTCCTAACACTATGCAACCTATCATCATTAAAGCAAAAGTCTGCACAAATTCTGTCCAATACTTTTTTTTATCGAAAGTAAAATCACTGGGGTTGATATAATAGACGTCATATACCAAAGGATCTATGCGCAAATCCGGCCTAAAATGTACAATTCCCTGAATATATCTTCGTCGTAAAGCTTTTAAATTTCCGATATAATAGCTGTAACCGGCATCAGTTCCGTCAAAATCTACGTCTGCTGCCGAACCATTGTACTTTACATTTAATATATACATCTTGTTTCGTGGGCTGGTACTTACATCATATACATCGGAAAGGTTATATTTTTCCAGATCATGATAAAGAATTTGATCTATCGTTCCATCGGCTCTTTCGTAATGAATTCCCTGATCATCAACCTGTATCTTTCGGACTACTCTTTTTCTGATTCTCCGCTGGTAAAGAAAAAAACGGTATAAACCAAAAGCAAGAGCCGGATAGTATAGTATTGCGACAACAATAAATATGACCGGTTTATCACTCATCACAACCGGCAATCCCAATGCCAGCAGGAATGCCACCAACAATAAAAGTACCCCAAAAGTTCTGGTTATCCAGGTCATCAACCACCATGTTTCAGATGTTAATGGCAAAAAATCTTTTCTTGTATCCTCTTGCATACCCTCAAGATACGAAAAAAGTAAATAACCTCAAGTAAAGATGGAAGCTGGAAGAGGGAGGCAGGAGGTTACTGTTACTCTGATAATTTCTGCAGTTATTGTTAAATCCATGAAATTCCTATAAAAAATGATAAATTGAGAAGTTTTTTATGATCTCAATACCTTTCTTCTTACTGCTTCCGGTTTCCAAACTACTTAATCAGATTAAATAATACAAAAGAGCCACAGCAGCACCATGACTCTTTTTACCAAATTGAAAATAAGATATAATTAAATTGAAACTATGAAATCGTATAGGTCTTTTCTGTAGTGGTATTGTAGGTATCGGAAATCACATTGTCTACAAACCTCCACTCTGCAGTAGAACTTCCGGTGGTAAATTTCACATGCAGATATCCTCTTTTATAAAGATTGGCATATTCCAGGTCATCAATCAATAGTGAAAATGCCTGAGCCAGTTCTATTGCTTTTGCAGGATCCGAAGTGATTCCCAGATATCCTTCAAGGCCAGGAGAAGAAACGGAACTGCAGGCAAGCTCTGTCCCGATAAATTTACCCTGCGCATCGGTAAGCTTTCCTAACCATGCATTGTGAGTATCTCCGGCCAGTACCACTACATTTTTTCCTGCAAGAACAGAATAAAGCTGTTCTCTTTCCATGAAATATCCATCCCATGCATCCAGATTGTACGGTAAAGTCGTTGTGATTCTTGCAATTTCCTGCGGTGTCAATGTAGGATCCTGTTGTTGATGTCTTGTTTTAAGAATAATCAACTGAGTGATGGTATTCTGAAGCGCCTGCATAGTAGCCGGCTGTGCACTTCCATACTGTTTAATTTCCGCAAGAATCTGATTCAGCAGCATCAAAAGCTCTGCAGGAACCATCATTTTCGTCATTAAAATCTGTTGTCCAAGCACTTTCCATTTGGCTGTATCACCATTGATCTGAGCATTCAGCCATGACATCTGCTCGTTTCCGATCAGTTTTCTGCTGGTGCTTAAGAAATCTGTTTTAAACTGTATCTGATTAAAACTTCCTGTATTATCAAGATAATCCGAATATTCCATTTGTTTATCCCTTGCAATCACCCTTGTATCCATCATGTAAAGGGAGACGATATTCCCGAAGCTGAAACTTCTGTAAATTCTCATATCTTTCCCTGTTTTAAGAGGAATGTATTCGCTGTAAGCCTGAAATGCAGCCATTTTTCTTGCCTGAAAATCTCCTTCGTTCGGCTGATGGTTTTCTGCTCCTGTTTTATAGGTATCATTGGCAAACTCATGATCGTCCCAGACACAGATGAAAGGCTTTTTCTGGTGAAGAAGCTGAAGGTTTTTATCTCCTCTGTACTGCCTGTATCGTTCCCTGTAATCATTGAGGGTAAGAATTTCCTTTGCCGGCTGATGCGCTCTTCCCAACTGATTGGTGTAGGGGTTTGTTCCGTATTGTCCGGGAGCATATTCATAAATATAGTCTCCAAGGTGTACGACAACATCTGCGTCAGATTTTGCAATCGCATCATACACATTGAAAAGTCCTGCAGGAAAGTTGGAACAAGATACAACAGCCATTTTCACTTCACTTACAGCATCTGATTTTGAAGGTAAAGTAAGGGTTTCCCCTGTTACGCTGACTTCTTTAGTTGTACTGTTATAGAATCTATAATAATATTTTGTGTTGGAAGAGATATTCTGTACATCTACCGCTACAGTAAAATCATTTACACCTGTGGCATTCGCCTGCCCTCTTCTTACTACTTCTGAAAAGTTACTGTTTTTACTGATTTCCCATGTAATCTCTGCATCTGTTCCTTTTGAATACCGGGTCCAGATAATAATTCCTGTTGCGCTGGGATCAAAACTTGCTACCCCAGATTCAAAACCTCCGTTTTTAAGATCATCGGGGGCATTCCCGTTTTCAGTAAAATCATCGCTGCAGCTTTCAATTAGAGGAGCTAAGAAAATTCCTCCGGCAGCCAATAGTGAATTTTTAAGAAATCTTCTTCTGTTGAGTGGGTTGTTGTTTTCCATCATTACTTTTTTTGCAAAGCAACGGTATCCGGAGAAGACGGCTGTTAACTGTGTTTTAAATATATTTTATAATTTTTTAAACAAATGTTTAATGTTATGCATAAGAAATTAAATCATGACACATATTGCTGTAATGGGCAAACACAAAAGGAAACCTTACCGGCTTCCTTTTTTTAACAAGTTCCATAGAAGAAGCTTGTTTTCATCAAATATATTATTTAAGGTCTTCTTTTATTCTCCTAATTCCAGCTGGTTTCTGACCAAATTAAAATATTCTCCTTTTTTGGATACTAATTCCTGGTGGTTACCCTGCTCTACAACTTCGCCTTTTTTCAAAACAATGATATTGTCTGCACTTTTTACTGTGGATAAACGGTGTGCAATGATAACAACGGTTCTTCCCTTAAAAAACTCCTGTAAATTATCATGTATAATTTTTTCATTTTCTGCATCCAGTGCAGAAGTAGCTTCATCAAAGAAAATAAAATCCGGATTTTTGTATACAGCCCTTGCAATAAGAATACGTTGTTTCTGTCCTCCGCTCAAATCATCTCCTGCGGCTCCTATTTTGGTGTCAAATCCTAAAGGAAGACTTTGAATCATTTCGTATATATTGGCTAATTTACAGGCACTGATCAA
Source organism: Chryseobacterium sp. AG844 (assembly GCF_003182335.1). Taxonomy (NCBI): domain Bacteria; kingdom Pseudomonadati; phylum Bacteroidota; class Flavobacteriia; order Flavobacteriales; family Weeksellaceae; genus Chryseobacterium; species Chryseobacterium sp. AG844. The sequence continues at coordinate 136,264 of NZ_QGTV01000007.1, forward strand.
TAATTTTTCATCTGCGTCTTCCTGCATGGCAATATTCTCTCTTATGGTTCCGCTGAATATGTATGAGTCCTGAAGAACAACTCCACAATTGCTTCTCCACCAATCATGATTGATCTGAAACAGCTCTTCCTGCCCGATGTTCAGATCTCCTTCTGAAGAAGGATAAAATCCCAGAAGAAGTTTGGATAATGTGGTTTTCCCACTTCCGCTTTCTCCAACAATGGCAAGAACTTTGCCGTTAGGAATTTTAAAATTGATATTTTTTAAAACATAGGGCTGATGTCCCCCCGGATACTTGAACCAAACATTATTTAAACTAATATCCTTACTCAGCAGAGCCTGATCTCCGTCTTTTAAATTCAGGTTTTCATCGGTTTGCTGTAAAATTTCCTGAACTCTTTTATACACTAAACTTGAATCCTGAAATGAGCGGAAAAACGCAACCAGATTTTCTATGGGTGCGGAAGCAATACCTATAATATATCCTATACTCAGCATCTCACCAACCGTCATTTTCCCAAGCGATACCCAATACACGCAAAAAAAGGTAGTTGAAAATATAAATAACTGTTTAATAATGCTGGTAACATTGGTTTGATAAATATCCAGGATAAGACTTTTTACTTTGGTCTTATATATCTTTTTCTGCAGCTCTTCCCACTTTGATATTCTTGAAATGTGAGCATTACTAATTTTAACGGAAACCATCCCGGTAATCATCTCAACAAGATGATTTTTGCTTTCTGAATTTAATTTAAAGGCATAATAATCTATAATCCTTCTTTTATTATGAAACAAGTAAATCCATACAGTGGAAAAAACGGCAATTCCCAGAAACCCCAATGCTATATACTGGTTATATATTAAAAGCCTTATTATAAGTACAATCAGTAAAAAAACTGATAAAATATTCGATAACAATTGCCTGGTTAATAACTGTTCTATTTTTGACTGTTCTTCTATTTTCTGTAATAGGTCTGTATATAATCTGTTTTCAAAAAAAGAGACGGGAAGTCTGACTGTTTTCTGCAGCAAGTCATTCAGCATTTTAATGCTTACCTGTGAGCTAAAGTGAACTCCTACAAAATTCTGAAGGATATTGATGAGTATCTGCCCTCCATACAAAAGCATCTGAAATCCGAAAATTCCAATGATTACTTTTCCTTCTTTCGACTTCATTCCTTCGTCAAACATCTTCTGAATCAGCTGAGGAAAGATATAGGAAATAACGGAACTTATCGTAATTAAAAAAATCAGCAGTCCAATTTTGAAATTTTGTTTTTCTAAAACTGAACGAATATAGCTTTTGAAAATTTTTAAATCCTGCTGTTCAAAAGGAGGTTTAAACTCAACAAACTCTTCCTTCGGGATTAATTGTAGCCCAATCCCTTCGTTATCTGCGGACGAAATCCAAAGCTTTACAAACTGCTCTTTTTTAAGCTTTAGTCTGCCATATTTGGGATCTGAGATATAATAAAAATTATTTTTGATTTTATAGAGTACAACAAAATGCTCCTGCTCCCAATGTAAAATGCAGGGTAAATGAACATCCTCGTTCAGTGTAGACAAAGGAACCTTAAAGGGAGTTGTATGAAAATACAGCTTTTTACCGGCATCATTAATATCTGCCAGAGTAACCCCGGATCGGGTAACTTCAGTAAGGTTTCTCAGATATACCAGATCACAATCTTTGCCGTAATATTTTAGAATAATCTTAAGGCAAACCGGACCGCAATCCATCTGTTCTATTTGGGAATAAAAGGGGAATTTGTTGAACACAATAATAAGTTAAATTGTTATGCCTAGTGTTTTTAGCTTTTTAGTAAATTCTTCATCATTTACTAATTGCTGGTTATTGGATATTTTATCTAAATAATTTTCTATTATAATTTTCACTAATTTTTGCGGAGAACTTTTGATATGAGAAAAATTCTCGTTCAGATAATCTAAAAAATCTTCATCTTCAATTTTGTCGATACAGCGCATGGCTATCAGTAAATTTTCCTGATCGCCTGAAAATTCATTTTGCTTTAGCAGAGCATTAAAGATCTGCTGAAATATCAGTCTTGTTTTTTTCTCATCCTGCGAAGATTTAAGAATGGCGATATAAGAGTTGTTAATAATATGTTTTACCATCCCCTGCTTATCAATAAGGGGAAGGTCTTCAGCCAGATTTTTGCAGCTCTCATTTTCATGTTGGTTAAACATGAAAAAAGCCAAAATCTTCATGACTTCTGTCTTGTACCGCTCTTCATTTTGAGTACGTGCAAAAATTCTGATTTTATTAAGTGATTGTTCTCCAATAATTATGGCAAAATAAGGAAACGTGTTACTCTGAACTAAAGCACTTTCAATAGCCCTGTCAATATTTTCCTCTGCCAGTACAAAATCATTTTCCACGTAATTTTTATACGCAAGCAAAGCATAGTCTAAGCTTATCATCCCCTGATGAATAGGTTCTATGAAATAGGTATTCATACTTTGCATTTTTGAATAAAGGTAATTTCCTAAGGTAGTATTCCCTGTACGAAAAGCAGAAAGTGATTTTTCAGACAGGTTCATATAGTAAAACAATCCTGCCTGGATATCTTCCGGAATATCTTTTCTAAATTCTTCAATCAGATTTTCGAAAATATGTCTTGGTTTTTTCACCTCATATTCCCTGAATTCTACTGTTTTTATTTTGTCTAAAATTATTGTTTCCATACATCATCTATTAAGAAAGCACAGCTTGTTCATTAATATATCTTTGAAGAAGAATTCTGTCGTCAATATTAAATTTGAAGGAAGGACACGCCGGGATATTATCATACCAGTTTTTCGGACATGCTCCGCCACACAGAGGAAGGAATTTACAGCTTTTGCACCATGAGTTGTTGTCCGGTATTTCATTAAACCAGTTTCTCATGACAACATTTTTGCTGTCTACATCTTTATCTTTCACAATGTTTCCGGCATAAAACTCAGAGTTATCATATTTTGGAGTGTACGGAATTTCCCAACATGTGGAGACATTTCCGAAAGCGTCAAATACTTCTGAGGTCTGGCTTACTACCATACAAGGTTTAGTAACTCTTTCAGGAATAATCTGTGTTTTAAATTTCGCTTTTGATTGCAGAAGCTTCATATAAACTTCTATTTCAAGCTCAGCAAATTCTTCTTTTGACACGCCTTTAATAGTAGCTTTGTTATCACCCCAGTCGTGGATGGGAGCAAGATAGAAACTTACGTGCTGAAGGATTCCTTCTGCTTCCAGATAATCAATAAAATCTATCACATTGTAGCTGTTTTCTTTATCCACATTACATCTGATATTGAAACTTGCTTCTTTTTGATATAATTCGGAATTAACAATTTCTTTGATATTTTTAATGATAATATCAAAACTGTTAGAACCATTTTTCAGATATCTTCTCTTATCATGGAATTCCTGAGTTCCGTCAATTGTGATCTGATATTCTGTAACCCTGTAATTTTTTACCAGTTTTTCAAAAAGAGAATATTTAAGGCTTAAAGCATTTGTAATAATTCTTGAAGAATATTTTAAATTTTTCTCTTCACAAAGGCTGATTAAACGGGTGGATAAATTAGAGATAGCCGAAAGACCTGTTAACGGCTCTCCTCCATACCATGTAATACTCAAATGTTCCAGATCGTTTGACAAACTTTCCATTTTAGTAATAATTCTGTCATAGGTAAGATCTAAAACTTCTTTTGACATACTTTTGTTAGTATGCAACTGACCGCAATAGTGACATCCCAGCTGGCAGTTTCCTGAAGGCTGAATCACATAAGAAAGTGTTTTCAGATCCTGATGATCTACAGACATGATGTTGTCTGAAAGAATTTCTCTTAACTCATCTTCAAACTCAGGTACATAAAATTCATTTTTTATCAGGTTGATAAAAATTTCTTCGGGAATCTGAGTGGTTTCAAGATTACATATTTTTTCATATAATCCTTTTTTCACTTCAATGGATGTTCCGGAACGGGTAGAAAAAAGAATGACATGATCATCTAAAATTTCCTCGTTTTCTATGGTATGGATATATCTTGATAATTTGTATTTCATAATTATTTTATTTTAATATTAAATAGAGTAGCACGAATGCTACTCTACTTTTTACTTTAGTTGTAACTCCAACATTCGTTACCACTGCAAGTTTGTGTACCTCCGAATCCCCAGCAGTCATTCTGACTTGTGCACGTTGCCGCTAGTTCTAAAGGTAACTTACCTCCTTTGATTGTCTTTACTGAACTTTCGCTCATTCCCTGTAGCTTGTTTTCAGTGATTTTTTTAGACAGTTCAAACAATTTTTTGTTTTTCATCACAATAAATCTTAGGTTAATTTTTTCTCTTGTAAAGTTTTAATTCCACACAAGACCCTGCAGAACATAAATTTGTGGAATCAGAGTTCTATTAGTTATAACTCCAGCAGCTGTTACCACTGCAAGTAGCTGTACCTCCGAATCCCCAGCAGCTGTTCTGACTTGTACAGTCTGCTGCTAATTCCAAAGGAAGTCTACCTCCTTTGATTGTCTTTACTGAATTTTCGCTCATTCCCTGTAGCTTGTTTTCAGTAATTTTCTTAGACAATTCAAACAATTTTTTGTTTTTCATGACAATAAATTTTCATGGTTAATAATTTCCCTGAACAGTTTTAATTCCACACAGGGCTATACAGAACACAAATTTCTTTATGAAAAGCTCCAGCAATTAGGATCTACGTGCAGATCCGGCCTGCACCAACTACAGGTACATTGGCTACAATGGTAAGCGAGTAAGCCACCGGTAATAAATACAAGGCCCTCTTTTTGCAGTTTTTTCATTTTGACATTTGTGATTTCCTGAGAAATCGCTTTAAGCTTTTTGTTTTTCATAGAAGTAAGTTTTTTATGTTTATTACGAATCTTAACTCTATAAAAATTAATCAAGCCTATGTAGACGAATTATTGGTCAAAATAAGCCCAACAACTGTTTAATGCACATGAGCTGGTTCCATAACCCCAACATGCATTTGCACCGAAACATGCACAGTCTGATATAATCTCTTTTTGTATTCCCCCTTAATAACTTCAACTGATTCTCTTTTCATTCCTGGGATTTTGTTCTCAGTAATTTTTTTAGACAATTCAAACAGTTTTTTGTTTTTCATCACAATAAATTTTCATGGTTAATAGTTTGCTGAAAAGTACAGGCTTCAGAGAAGGCTCAATAAAAGTCTTTATGAAAAGCTCCAGCAATTGGGGGTATTCGTTGAGCAGATTCCGCAATAGGAATTACAATCGGGATGTCTAATGCAATCATCAACAGTAAAGTCTTTCCCTGCGTAGATAGTGAGAACTTCATGTTTGTGTAGTTTTTTGAGCTTACCCTGAGTTATCTTTTTGGATAACTCTTCAAGCTTTTTGTTTTTCATGGTTATTAGTTTTATCCTTTAGTGTATTAGTTTTGTAGTAAAAGAACAGGATTACAGCCGGGGGTTTTCATTTTGAGTTCTCCCCTTGTCTATATCTCCGGTATTCACCTTTTTTACTTTGTTGTTGCCAAATGTTTTGGATATGCTGAGTGATATGGATCTTAAATTTGATTGCGAAAGAGTTTCAATATATCCGTCATTATTATATAATGTATTGCGGGAGTTTGAAAGATTCAACAGATCTTTTACAGAAAGCTTGAATTTAAAATCTTTATAACTCTTTGAAACCTCAAGCTGATTATTGATAAAATAACCGTTTTTCTTATTAACTAATGTATATGGAGAGGTGTAACCAAAGTTATAGCTTATGTTCCAGCCTTTATTCCAAAGATTATTTCCACTAATTGTAACGGAAGAGTTATTATACCAAGAACTAGGATGAACATCATAGATATCTGCATTATTGATGTAATACATTCCTGTTGAAAGATTAAACATCCATTTGTTTTCAAACAATGGTTTGTTATAGTTCAATCCCACATAAAGACGCTTTACATTACCTTCAAAGTTTTTGGGCCTTGTAACAGAAACATTATCTACAACCTCTGTATAAGGAAGAATAGGATTTTTTACAATTCCGAAATTACTTACAAACACCCAGGTTCTTTTTATGCTGTAGCTCGCATTAAATAAATACATCTTTGCCACATTAAGATCAGGATTTCCGGTTTCCCACCAGGTTTCATTATTCTTATAAATAAATGGGTTCAAATCATCTACATAAGGTCTCCATAATGCAGTTCTATATCCCAGAGAAACTCTGTTGTTCTTATTGATCATATAAGAAAGGTTGATGCTGGGTACAATATTGTTGTAACTTCTGGAAAAGTTCTCACTAACCGTATTTTGTTTTGCGTTGATGTTTGTGTTTTCATAACGAAGCCCCAGGTTTACATCCAATGCCGAAAACAGTTTTTTCTTAACATTGGTATATAAGGCGTTGATATTTTCATGATACGTAAAATTATTAGAAAATAGGGTATTTAATGTACCGTCTGTATTATAATAGGTATAAGGATTATCCGTAGAAAGCCAATTAAGTTTTCCTCCTGCTTCGAAACTAAGTTTTAATTTTTCGAAAGTCTTGGAATAATCTACTCTTACCGTATAATTGTCCTTCTTATAATCATTATATATTAAGTTTGAATATGGGCTGGTCAAATTGAAAAACTCTGTTGTATTATCTCTGTGATGGGTGTAATAATCAAAGTTGATATCCAATCGCTTGGATTTTTTATCATCATTAAAGCTGTAATAAACATTTCCTCCGAAAAGGTTCAGCTTATCATTTTGTGTATTTACCGTTCTGTTTTCAAAAATTCCTCCTGTAGTATCATAGTATATATTCCTGTTTTCAAGTGAAGATTCAGGTGTTTTGTGATAATATTCCAGAATACCTCCTATGCTGCTTCTTTCATTAAGCTCGTAATCAAAACCTGTATTTCCTCCAAAGTTGGTTTCTTTAATCAGCGTACTTCCTATAATCTGATTTCTGCTGAATTTTGAGCTATAATTATCAATACTGTTTCTTTGCAGGTCATTATTATTTTCAAAAAACAGCATGGTATTATTTGAAAATCTGTTTTTATGATAATTTAAAGCAATATTCGCCTGCTGACTGTTTTTTCTGTTTTGTTTATCTGTAATGGTAAAACTTCCTTTCAGTCCATCTGTTTCCAGTTTCTTCAGCTTCAGATTAATAATCATTGCATCCTCCAGATCATATTTTGAGGAAGGATTGGTAATCAGCTCTATCTTTACCAGATTAGAAGCCGGCATAGCATTAAGATATTGTATTAAATCTTTGCCTTTAAGAATTGATTTTCTGTCATTGATGTAAACAGAGGCGTTTGTTCCCAGAAGAGTTATTTTATTATCATCTACTTTTAACAATGGTGTTTGAGAGAGAACTTCGGATATGTGATTTCCTACAACCAAATCGCTATTTTCAACATTAAAAACAAAACGGTCATCCTTTTGTTCAAAAAAAGGTTTTTTACCATTCACTTTTATTTCTGCAATTTGTTTTTCTATAACTGTTTTAATGGAATCTTTCTTCTCTTGAGAGAAACCCAACAAGGGAAGCAGAACACTTACACATATTAATATTTTCCTCATTTACTTTCAATATTTCTGATGCAAACATCATGATTATACTCAAAGTCTACAAGATTAGTAATCCAAAATTGATCAATACCGGTATATCCTTTTCCAAAAATTTACAAATTCCCGACTCATAGAGATCAATATACAACTGATAAACAAATACTTATATTTCATTGATAAAAATTCGATGATAATTCATAAATTTGCAGTGTATTTAGAAATATGAAGAAGTTTCATTTAATTATTTTAACTGTTTTCCCTGTTTTTTTCTTTTCTCAAAGCATAAAGGGACTAAAAATTCCAGACTCGTTAAAGAATAAAAGTTATAAGTATATTAATGATGCTTACAATAAAGTATTCCAGGTTAACAACGATAAAGCTGAGCTTTTAGCCAATTACATTCTATTAAAAGGAAAGAAAGAAAATAATAGAGACATCCTGTTTGATGGATATTATAATATAGCGCGGGTAAAAAATCTGAAGAATGAAAACGGGCATCCCTTTGCAGATTCACTCATCTCTGCCTCAAAAAACGTTAATAACTACGATTACCCGGCAAAATCTTATATATTAAAAGGTATTTTATTCAACAATGAAGGGAAATACAAAGAGGCTTTAGATGAATATACTATAGCTATTAATCACAACAAAGCTGAAAATAAAGAACAGTTTTTTTATATAAACAAGCTCATTGCTATCCTAAAAACAGCCACAGAAGAATATCAGGAAGCACTTCCTCTCTTTTTGAAATACTATAAGTATGAAAAAGATAAAATAAAAAACAACAATGTAGATGCTAAAAACTATATTGCTTCTATTTTTTCTTTAGCTAATATTTATACCAAATGTAAGGACTATAAAAAAGGTATTGAATTTGCCGATCTGGGGCTTACAGAATGTAAGAAATACAATAATTATTCTTATTACAGCTATCTGCTTATGATAAAAGGGATTAGCCTCTTTTATGTAAAAGATTATTCGCTGTCTTATAAAATCCTGCTGGAAGTACAAAAAGGATTGATAACAAATAAAGATTATAGTAATCTAGGAGTTTTATATTACTATCTGGGAAAAATAAAATATGCAACCCGCAGTGAAAACGAAGCTATAGAATTTTTTAAAAAGGCAGATTCAATTTCTTTTACTTTCAACAGTTTTGAACCTATAAAAAGAGAGGGATATGAAATTCTGATAGACTTTTATAAAAAGAAAGGCGATTTAAAAAACCAACTAAAATACATTGACAACCTGATGTATAGTGACAGTATAATAGCTGTGAACCGAAAAAATCTTTCAAAAGAAATTCTGAAAAAATATGACACCCCTTTGCTTATGAAAGAAAAGGTAAGTGTAATTGAAAGACTGAACCATCAGAATGCCTGGCTGATAGCGTGTTTGCTTATGATTACTTTAGCTTTCATATTCGTAATCAGGAAAAACAGGAAGAAAATAAAAGAATACGAAAAGCAGGCAAAAGTATTATCAGAAAAACCTTTGAGCACCCCTGTGCTGGAAAAAGAGCAAAAGAATGAAACTCCCATTACAAATGATCCTTCCATTATCATTGAAAGAAAGGAAAAAGCTACGAAAAGTGACCTTTCTTCTAATCCAAAATTTAAAATACTCATTGATAAAATAGAACAGTTTGAAAAGACTAATAGTTTTCTCAATAAAAATATTACTTTAGATTCTCTGTCAAAAGAATTTGATACAAACAGAGATTATCTCTCAAAGCTAGTCAATGAATTAAAGGGTAAAAACTTTTCCCAATATCTGAACGAGCTTAGGATCAACTATATTGTTGAAGAATTAAAATCTAACGAAAAAATAAGAAAGCATACCATTGCTGCTATTGCTGATGATATTGGCTACAACAATGCTGAGTCTTTCACGAATGCCTTTAAAAAAATAACAGGAACACTTCCTTCTTATTATATAAAAGCACTCAATTAAAACAAAATTACAAACTGTTAAAAATTAATATTTTACATGTAAATCTCACCGAAATTTATCAATTTCGGTATATATAAATTCTTTATTTACAGGAATAGAATTTCCTTTGTACTTCAATTTATTTAAAAATCTTAAAATTACTTCAGCAGTGAAAAAAATTAAAAAAACAGAAAAAAGATTATCCCTAAACAAAGTTCAAATGTCTAAAATAAAAGGAGGGATTAGCTCCGGAGGAGGTGATCAAATGCTTTTGAATGGTGGTAATGATACGGTCTTAGACAAAACATTAGATACTCTAGATGTGACAGTAAAAAATTAATGACAATTTTAACATTTTATCAGTAATTTTGAGAAAAATTACTGATTTTTTATTTTTATGAAGTACCTGTTAGCCCTATCTTTTTTCATTACATTCAATATTTCTTTTTCTCAGAAAATAAGTATTAAACATTTTAATGAATACAATATTGAAAAACTGCAGCCTTTAATTTCTTATTTAAATTCTGAAATACAAAAGAATTATAAAGAAAAAGACAAGGCGGTAAAGTATGATAATCTTTTCAGAGTAAGTATGGCAGCACAAAACTATGATACTGCTTTAAGTCAGCTAGATTCAGTACGCAGTGTTTACAGAAAAAGTAATCCCATTATTTCTTACGCTATGGGAACACAGTATGAAATTTACATAAATGCTCAAAAAAATAAAAATTCGCACAAAAATTTTCAGGAAAAATATAAAGAAGAATTTCTCAAAAAATATGAAAGTCTGCCTATAAAAACACAGATCATACTTCCCCGCTATTTCAATGGTGATACCGAGAAAACAAAAAAGGAAATTCTGGCTACTCTTAAAAATGATTTTGAGAACAAAGACAGCGTAGATCTGAAAAAAGCTTTACAACTATGCAGAAGTTATAACTCATATATAACAGGACCTACATTTGATATTGCTAAAAATTATTTAAAAGAACTCGACTCCAGGAACTTTGAGGTAAAAGACAGTTTATTAATCAATAATGAAATTAGTATAAGGGTTGTTTTAAATAAAAAATTAGCTAGTCCGGAATCTACCATCCTGGTCAATTCCATCTATCCTGATGCAGAAGATGCGAATGATCAAAAAGTACAGGCAAGCTATGGTTATCATTCTGTTTACATATATCCCAGAGGAAAATATACGAGTAACGCTGCCATAGAACCTTTTGAGCATGAGCAGGAAGATATTAATAAGGTCATTGACTGGATTACAAAACAGCCCTGGAGCAATGGCAAAGTAGGAATGATCGGAGGCAGTTATCTGGGATTCAGCCAATGGGCAGCAGCTAAAAATGTTCATCCGGCTCTAAAAACTATTATTCCACAGGCCTCTGTAGGAATTGGCGTAGTAGATTTCCCCATGAATAATAACATCTTTGCCTCTTATTCTCTTCGTTGGATTAACTATGTTACCAATAATAAAATGCTTGATGCGGGATTCAAAGACGAAGATCATTGGAATTCTGTTTTTAAAAAATGGTATGAAGGTGGTGAGGCATTTAACAAGTTGGATTCTATTGCCGGTAAAAAAAATATCATATTTCAGCGCTGGTTAAAGCATCCGGCATTCGACAGCTATTGGCAGAAAATGATTCCTTATAACAAGGAATACTCTAATATCAACATCCCGGTTTTAACCATTACAGGATATTATGATTCTGATCAGCTGGGAGCGTTATACTATTTCAGAAATCACTATAAATATAACAAAAATGCTAATCATTATTTGATTATCGGGCCCTATGATCATTCGGGAGCTCAGGGTTATATCAAAAATAATCTAAAAGGATATACTATTGATTCTGAAGCCAATATGGATATCGCAAATATAACAATGGAATGGTTTGATTATATTCTGAAGGGTAAATTAAAACCAGCTTTCTTAAAAGATAAAATTAATTATCAGGTAATGGGAACCAATGAATGGAGAAGTACCTCAAGCATTGATAATTTTGATAAAAATAAATTAAAATTCTATATCACAAGCCAACATCAGCTTTCTTCAGCAAAAGATAGAGATAAAGACTTCACACCGCTTACGGTAGATTTAAAAGACCGTACCAATGCAGATGAGCTTTTTAAGCAAAAAGATAACGTGCTGGATAGTAAAATTTACAGTCCAGACGCCGTTGTATTTTCATCAGAGCCATTTGAAAAACCGGTAGAATTTACAGGAAATTTTGTGGGTAATCTGAAATTATCTGTTAATAAAAAGGATGTTGATGTATATATGAAACTTTATGAAAAGACCAAAGAAGGTAAATATTTTCTGTTATCCACCTATTATGGAAGAGCAAGCTATGCTAAAAGCTCAGAGAAAAGAAAATTGCTGCGTGAGAACAAAGAAACAAGTATCACTGTTACCAACAATGAATTTGTAAGTAAAAAAATGGAAAAAGGAAGTAAACTGGTTTTAGTATTAGGAGCTATAAAAAATCCGCTTATGCAGATCAATTATGGAACAGGAAAAGAAGTAAGCGAAGAAACCATCAAGGATGCTGCAGTTCCTATGGAAATAAAATTTTACAATAACAGTTTTATAGAAATTCCTATTTCAATTAATTAATGCCACGTTTTCCATTTCAGTTTTTTGACACATTTGTTGTCAGATCTCCAATTTTTTCCTACAAAGAATTTCAGGATCATTTCTCTGGTGAAAACATCACCAAGGGATCTTTAGAAAAATATTGCAACCATACAATTTTTAGAGAAGCTATTTATTTAGCTTCTCTTTCCTTATATGATGAGATAGAGAAATTGATGGATCGTGAACATACAACGTCTAATTTGCCAAATGAAAAAACAAAGATTTCATTATTAAAATATTATAACCGCTCAAGTACCCGCTGTACCCCATTTGGTTTATTTTCAGGAGTAAGTACTGGAAAATTTGAAAAAGAGACTCTATTTCCGATATTCTCAGAGCCTACAAAAGTAAGAGATACAAAGCTGGATATGCATTTTTTAGTAGCGCTATCAGAGCAGCTTCTTTTAATTCCGGCCATTAAAAATAGCATCTCTTTTTTTCCTAACAACAGTATTCATAGGGTTGGAAATAAAATTCGCTTTGTAGAATATGAAAATACAGGAGGAAAAAGAGATTACATTATTTCTTCCGCTCCATTTTCCAAAGAGTTGGAACTTATACTACAATTTTCAGAAACCGGTAAAACAATTGACCAGCTTGCCACCTTTCTCGTTCATGAAGATATATCTTTTGAAGAAGCCCGGGAATTTATTGATGAGCTTATCGGAAATCAGGTTTTGATAAGTGAAATTAATCCTACAGTTTCGGGAGGAGATTTTCTGGAACGATTAATTTACATGCTAAACAAAATTGGTAGATATCAGGAAAAAGATATTTTAGTGGCTATTAAAAACAAGATCAGTGAACTTGATTTACATTTTGGAAATACGGCAGAAGTATATTCTGAAATTGAGGAACTCATCAAAAAGCTGAATGTACAATATGAAAAGAAATATCTTTTTCAGACAGATCTTTATTTTGAAGATGAAACAAATTTATCCTATCAATGGAAAAAAGAACTGAAGAAAGGAATCTCTTTTCTGAATAAAATTGCTGTTCCTTACAAAGAATCTGCTTTAGAAAAATTCAAAAAAGCCTTTTATGAAAGATTTGACAATGAAGAAGTTCCATTATCTTATGCTTTAGATCCGGAAATAGGAATTGGCTATTTACAAGATATTCCGGCCAAAGGGGTTCATCCTTATATTGAAGATTTAATCCTGCCCTATTCTAATCAGAAAAAAGAAATTCAGGTAAATCTTAATCCAGTACAAATTATTCTCAATCGTAAATTACAAAAAGCTTATTGGAATAAAGATCATGTAATACATTTAACTGATGATGATTTTAATGGTTTTGAGGAACAGTGGAATCAACTGCCAGATACATTGTCCGTTATGGCTGAAATCATTTCAGAAAATCAGCAGGAAAAATTATTTTTAAAATCTGCCGGTGGAAATGCCGGAAAATTATTGGGCAGATTCTGTTCAGAAAAATCATCTATAAAAGATTTGGTGAAAGCCATTGCTGAAAAAGAACAGGAACTTAATCCGGACAAAATTTTAGCAGAAATTGTACACTTACCCGAATCCAGAATTGGAAATGTGATCAGAAGACCTTCTATAAGGGAATATGAAATTCCTTATCTGGCGAGCTCTGCATTAGAAAAAGACAATCAAATTTTTGTGGAAGACTTGTACCTGTCCATAAAGAATAGCCAGTTATTTCTAAGGTCAAAGAAGCACAATAAAGAAATTATTCCTCATCTTACGAATGCCCATAATTATTTAAACAACTCTTTACCTGTTTACCATTTTTTATGCGATTATAATAATCAGAATGTAAAACCTTATTTATCATTTAGTTGGGGTGGTTTATCACAAATCTATGATTTCCTGCCAAGAGTTGAATATCAAAATATCATTTTGTCTAAAGCACAGTGGAAAATTGATCCTGAACAAATTCATTATTTTGATTCCATTCTTCAATCTGGTAAAAGAGAGCTTCTGTTTCAAAATATTGAAGAGTGGAGAAAATTAAAACAAATTCCACAATGGATACAGTGGGTAAAAGGAGATAATACACTGGCGGTCAATCTGAAAAATTATGATTTAATTCAAATGTTTTTATCATCCGTAAAAAATGAGAAACTAATTTTTATTGAGGAGTTCCTGTATAATGATCAGTCAGATTATGTTCATCAATTCGTTTTCTCTCTTTATAAAGATCTATAAATAAGATGATAACCAGAAAATTTCATCCGGGAAGTGAATGGCTTTATTTTAAAGTTTACACCGGCATCAAAACTTCAGATACTATTTTACAGGAAGTTATAGAACCATTAGTTGAACAATTACAAATTCAAAACCTTATTGATCAGTGGTTTTTTATACGATATAACGATCCTAAACCCCACCTGAGAATAAGATTAAACCTTAAAAATATAACTGCCTGTAGTATGATCCTGGGAATGATCAATTCCTTATTTAAGGACTATCTGGAATCGGGAGAAGTCGCTTCTATCATTATGGATACCTACTCAAGAGAGCTTGAACGTTACGGTGAAAACACGATAGAATACGCGGAAGACCTCTTTTTTAAAAGCAGTCAATTGATTTTAAACTTTCTGGAATACAGTGATGAAGAAAAGATCATTACTTCTTTATTTTATATAGATCAAATTTTATCAGCATTCAACCTGTCTCCTGAAGAGAAAATAGAGTTTGCAAAGCGTTCTGAAAATGCTTTCAAATCAGAATTCAATGCAGATAAGAACTTAAATAATCAGTTAAAGAAAAAGTATAATGAGTTTTATCCTCATTACTTTGAATTTATTACCTCTGAGGAATATGAAGAAATCAGAAATTTAATAAAAAGTAATATCACTGAAATTGCATTAAAGCCTGAAGAACTTTCAAAATTAGAAAATGACAATGTATTAAAAATAAAACCCAAAGATTTCTTCAAAAGTGTTTTTCATATGCATATTAACCGATTGTTTATCTCCCATCAAAGATTATTTGAGATGGTGGTTTATGATCACTTATTCCGTCTTTATAAAACAAACAGAACCCATTCTCTGAAAAAATAAATTTGAATTTTGTAAAAAATAAACAACCGCTCACGGTAACGTAAGCGGTTGTTTTTCTGTGGTCCCACCTGGGCTCAAACTAATATCTTATTTTTCCATTATTTAATGGGCTTTCAGCAATTCATAAAATATTCAGGGAGAAAAATAGGGAACTTTTTATTATAAATTATTGAAAAATTCTTCCTTATTAAAAGCATAGTATTGTTGAACATATACTCTTATCAAATCATTTAGATTATTGAGGTTTGGGAAATCTAAATAAAATTTATCCAAATTAAATGTAGAGTTTTCATCAAAATATTTTTCTTTTAAAACTTCCTCATCCAAAATTGACGCATCTCCTAAACAAAATCCTAAATCGTAGGTCGAAGTACCAATACAAAGCTTAATATCGGAAATTATCAAGTTACCTTTTTGATAAATCGTCATATTTCGCTTTAAAACACTTGTAAAGCCAAGATTTAAAACATTTCCTATATTGGTGATTAGAGGTCTTAATTGATCTTTAGTAGTATGAATTTTATTAGTCCCAATAATCAATTCAACTCTTGATGAGTTTGCTTCTTCATGGCTAATTAATCCTATTAAATCCTTTAAAGGATCATATTCATAGGGATAATTTCCAACATATTTTACGTAATCATTTATTCTGTGCTCTCTCATTTTTAATATTTTCCCAAAGATAGCACATTAAGTATTGTTATAATTATCTCTGGTAAATGAATCTTATATTTTCAAATACAAATAAAAAAACATAATTTTGGCATTAAGGTAATTAATAATCATGGATAAAATTTTAAAATTCCCTATCATACCACAATCAGTTTACGAAAGGTATCGTACAATTAAAAGGAAGCCAGTTACAGATAGCACATCAATGTCATCTCTCTTAGATAATATATTACGAGATTCTCTAGCTGATAATACGGAAGCTTCAACTCTTTCAAAGCTTATATTATTTGATTTAAAAAATTATCTTAATCATCCTGCTATTTATAAGGAAAAGTATACAGCCAATGCGTTAGAAACAAGATTAGCATTATTAGGAGATGGAAGGACATCAGACGATCTACCTAAAACAAATCCTACTATTAATATTTTGCTGGAAGAAGAAAAAATTCAAAAAATTCCTTCCGAGATTTTCACAAAAATATGTTCTAATTTTAGAGAGAAAGGAGATTTAATTTTTTATAATCCACGATTAGATACTTCCTATAAAATTTCTATAAAATCATTAGTTCCAGAAAATAATGAAATCAATTTCGGTGCCTTTGATTTCACAAGTTTAATTCAAGGAATTCTTGATCCTGCTTTTTTAGCTTTAGGAGAAAGAAAAAGCAAGATCACAGAAACTCACAACGATACAATATTTGAGATTGGCAGAGGTAGTAAAGCTCAATTACAACAGCTTTTTAATTACGTTAATGCCTTAGGAAAATTAGAAGAATTTATAGAACGTTGGGAAATAGTTTTTGAAGGCGTTTTTAAAGAAGATATAATTATTTATATTAAAGACTATAATAAGTGTAGAATATATCTTCTAACAAATACCGATTTTAAAAGATGTATATCCGATTCTTTAAGAAATCATTGGCATGAATTTTCAAAATCAGCTATAAATCGTTGGGAAGGAAATTCCATTAGAATGGATAAAAACGTAATATTGAGATATTGCTCATTCAAAATAGACAGGGAATTTAGCGACTTTTTTGATGAAAGTACAATAGTCGCCAAATTCAATGAATTAGAGAATGTAAAAGCTAATCAATTAATTAGATTAGATTTATAAATTAACTATTCTAGCAATTTCATTTAGAGCTTCTCCTAAATTTCTAGCAAATTCAACGGCTACAGCATTACCAATTTGACGAAATTGCGAGGTAGTAGCACCACAGAATTCAAAATTATCAGGAAAGCTCTGTATTCTTGCCGTTTCTCTTACAGTAAATCTTCTCTTTAGATTGGGGTGAACAGCAATAACTGGTCCTCCCGTACCTCCTCCCCTACCTACAATAGTAGGACTTGGCTTATCCCAAGACAAAGCTCTATTCCCCATATACCCATTAATTTTAACTCTATGTTTAGTACCATAATGGTTAAGTATCCTTTCAGCTTTTTTTGTATTTGGCTCAGGTAAATTTCCGATAGCTTTTTTTAAAGTTAAATAGGATTCTGGTGTATGAGTTGGCTTAGGCGGAAAAACTTCAAATATTTGTCTTCTTAGATCATCATTATATTCTTTTGATACTCCTAAAAATATAACTCTTTTTCTCCCTTGAGGCACTCCATAATCTGCAGCATTTAGCTTAAATATTTTCACTTCATACCCGTGCCATCCTTCATTAATACCGATTTCAGAAAATTCTCTAATTATTTGTTGTACAACCTCTCCTTTCCCTAAACTTAAAATCCCAGGAACATTTTCAGCCAAAAAAAATCTTGGTCTAGTTTCTTCTAACAATCTGACAATTTCTAGATAAAGCTCATTACGTTCATCCAAAACATTCCTATATAAATTAGCTACAGAAAATCCCTGACAAGGAAAGCCCCCGGTTAAAATATCATATTCAGGTAGCTCATCTCCTCTTAATTCCTTTACATCCTTTAACAAAAGTGGATGATCAAAATTTTTATCGTAAGTTAATTTACAATCTTTATCAATATCTGTAGCTAAAACAATATCATGACCTGACTGCACAAGCCCTAAGTCTAAACCTCCGCAACCAGCGAATAACGAAACAACTCTCATAATGGAAATTTACGGTAAAAATAAAAAATAGATTTCAAAAAATTAAATAACAAAATAAATTAAACTCTAATCAACTATAAAGCAGAGACTTTACTTTTTACCTCTACATTAGTAATAAATTCTAAAAACCTCAATACTTATTCCTGCATTGTATTAATATATCTCTTTAGTTTTTCTAGAATTTTAAACATATCATTAGAAAAATAGCCAATTGTGAATGTTCCTTCTAACGAAATATTCTTTTCGTACCCAGTACTACCCTCTGTAATAATATCATAAAAATCATCATCTTTTGTAATCCATCGCTCGGCTAAGTTAATCCAAGAGTATAATTTCGCTTCTTTAATTTTTTTATCCTTAGCTTTTGCATATTTATATTCATAATATGCATCATTAAAATCATTTAATATTCCAGTTAAAATTTCATATCTACTTTCAAGTTCAGATTTTGTCATACTTTTATTAATATTTACAACTAGTTATTTCACACATTAAAAATAAATTATTTTTCAAAAAGTCAATACTTTATACTATAGTAAGTTTTAAATTGATTTTTGAGGCATTTACATTGTTTCTGAGTACATTAAATGAGAATCTCTGATTAAGTATCATTAATTAATAAAGCGAAATTATTTCGGCAAAAAAAACTCGCTTAAAACCTATTTACCCTTTAGTTGAGGTAGTAGTAGTAGTAGTAGTAGTAGTAGTTTTTACGTTTAATATATAGGTTATATATAGATAAATAATCACAAAACTTATTCTGCCGTTATACTTTTAAGTTTTTTCGATAATTCATTTCTAAATTTTTCAGCATAAGAAGGTTTACTTTTTACTCTAAATTTCATATATAAATCACCGTAATATTTTTCTCTTTTCAGCCTATCTCTCTTTAAAAACGGAAGTAAATGTCTTCGGAACTCATCAAACCCTTTATTGACTAATCCATCATTTTCAAAATCAAGATATTTCAACCCAAGATACATTAAATACTCCTCTATTGGGGTTTTGTCTTTTCCTTTTCCTTTCACTCCATCAATTACTTTTCCGATTTGTTCGTAAATAATATACTTTTCTATTTCTGGAGATAGTACATCAACAAAAGTAAAATCATCAATTTTATTTAAAAGCATATCAGTTAGATTATTCCAACTTTTGTTTAATTTTTCTAATGTGCTAAGATCACCAAAGTCTTTAGGAAGAACACCACTAACCGTTGTTATTTTTATTTCATAGCGAATGTAAGCTTTAATTTTTTTAGCACCTTCTTTTAAAACATTCCTTCTTGCCGCAGGTTGACTTTCGAAAATTTCTCCTGTATGAAAGGCTCGATCCAATTTATCATATATTGACACTTGATAATTTTTTCCTATAAATTTAACTCCTGAATTTTCATAAACATGTTTTCTAGGTAGATTTTTCAAACTTCCAAAGCATGATATAACGCCGTTCATTGGAGTTTTAAAATGCAGAGTCACCCCCAATTCGATCTTTGTTATTTTAGCTTTCCAGAAAACTTCTTCATCTATATCAAGTTCATTTGCCCAATATTTTATTTCTCTAACAAAATCATTATAATGCAAATCACTCATTGCAATTTTTAAATCATTCTCATGAGTTCTGATCCTGTTAAAATAAGTCCTTCTAATATTTTGCTCAAACCAAAGCTTTCCAATGGTATCGTTCTCTTTTCTATCATATATTATTGAAAAATAATCAAATTCACGTTCTTTAGGTTTATCTGACTTATTTTCCGTTTCTCTCTTCATTTTTTTGTAATAACCTCTTTCCTTCCCGTAGCCGATCGGATATATATCAAATTTTTGCAGTGCTTTTTCAGTCAATTC
Organism: Chryseobacterium sp. AG844; assembly: GCF_003182335.1. Classification (NCBI taxonomy): domain Bacteria; kingdom Pseudomonadati; phylum Bacteroidota; class Flavobacteriia; order Flavobacteriales; family Weeksellaceae; genus Chryseobacterium; species Chryseobacterium sp. AG844. The sequence goes on from NZ_QGTV01000007.1 coordinate 156,050, forward strand.
CACATTTTCAATATAAAATCTAATTACATCAACCATTGTTATTTCTTTAAAAATTTATCAATATCAACTTTTTTAACCATAATCCTTCCATTTCTCTTAGGCTGATACACTTTTAATCCCGAATCTCTGTATCTATCGAAAGTGGATCGGCTTATTCCATAGACTTTCAGAACCTCATCCACAGTAAATGTTTCCTTTAAAGTTTTCTCCTCTAAAAACTCTTCTAATGATTTCACTCTCTTTTCCAAAGCCCTCAATCTTTTTAGAAGAAAGGTATTATTCGGTATCTCTTTACCTTCCATTAAGTATGATTTATATTTCACATGAAATTAAGTATTCTTAAAGTAATATAAAAGTTAAAAGTTCAAGAACTGTAGTTGGTCTAAATTACATATTATTATCTTTCGACACTACTTTAAAAATCTCGTATCTTCATACTTCGCACTCTCAGTCTTTAGAGAAACCAACAAATCCAAATACATTTCTCCAGGCATACTACGATAATCTACTTTATGAATATGACTATATTCTTTATTCATTAGAAATTATCTTATAAGATCATTTCACAAAATTTAGAGGAAAAATATTTTTTTCATAAAAACCGCTCATTTCTGAACGGTTTCTAATTTTAAATATTTTCTGCTTTCTCCAATTCTTCTAATATTTTATTCATGACTTCTTGAGTGGTAAAATATATGTATTGATTTTTTTCTTTATCAAATTTTTCATTTCTATCTTGAACTAAAAGCTTTGTGATTTCAGGGACTTTATCCTTGAATTTCAAACGAACACAACCTCCGTATCCCCTGGGAATAACACCAATATTATCATTCCTTTTTAAAGAAACAAAGTCTATTTCACAGTCTAATTTTATATAGTTTTTAGGTGCATTTAAACTAAAGATAATGTCATATTTCTCTCCAAGAATAATATCACTATCTCTTCCAATATTTTTTATATATATATATTTATTCCTATCTATTGGAGAAAGTTGATAATGGGAAATATCGTTATTTGATAACATTACATCTGCTCCTAAAAAAGGATATTTATTTAGAAATCCAATTTCTCTTAGTTGACCAAATATATCAAAAATCATTTTATTCATAATTCTATTATTTTAATTTAGTTGCTTTTTTATAAAAATCTAATGCTTCTTTAGGGGTAAGTTTTGTTGTGTTTTCTAATAAATACCTACTGTAATCTTGACTTGTAATTCTCGTATCTAAACTAACTCCATAGACTTCTTCTACTAATTTTCTGGCATCTTCAATAGGAATTTCTTTAATAGCAAAATTAGATAAATTTTCTGGTGAAGTGTTCACAATAACTTCCAATTCTAAATCAAATCTGTATTGATTTGCTGATTGTAAATTTAAACCTTTTAAATCTTTTGGTACATAAACTTGCAAAACACCTTTTGTTCCTGGCTTAGATGAGGATTCTATCCCGAAGATCACTGCTCTGATCGGATCAGTTGAAGTTGAAGCTCCATATTCTATTGAGTTAATATTTCCTGTAAAGAGTTCCCCATTTAGACTTCTTGTTGTTCCTCTGAAGAGTGCTTGTATTCCTACTTTCTCCAAATCTTCTGCCATTACATTCTGATCTACTTTTCCTAAGAATTCTATAAGTTCTTCTACGGTTTTTATTTTTCTACCACTTAAAATCCTTGATAAAATAGCTGCTCCTCTTGCAATTCCTGCTCCAAATTCGGGTAATAGCCCAGTAGCTATATTATTCAGGATTATCCAAAACTCTTCGTCTATTTTTTTATTAGAAAAATATTCAGCAACAAAACAAGGAATATATAATTCTTTACCCTCTTCAACTACCACTTTCATAGGGCTAAAAGGGGATTCAATTTTATTACCAATTTCATCTTCATCATAATACATTGGAAAAGAATCTTGGTCATGTGCAAATAATGCAGTACCTACCCTATACTTTTTTTCTTTTTCCAGATAATAAGCAAAGCCAGTATATCTTATAAATGGATCATTAACACCGTCAGAAGGCTTATATTCTTCATAATCAATATCAAATTTCCATGCTTGTTCAAGCTCTTTATTTGTCCAGTTTTTAAGACCAATTCTTGAAAAAGATGTAATTAATTCTTCAATATGCTTATTGCTGAATTTTTCAAATACTTCACGAACGGGTTCTGGATTTTTATTGATTTGATTATACCACCAATTTACATTTTTTACACCCTTCAGCAAATTAATAATTGAAATATTCTCATTAGTACCAGACCAATCAATACCTTTTCCAGAAAGAGAAACAAAATCTTTCCAAAGCATTTCATCTGTAAGAGTTTCCAAAACAAAACCAGGAATATTTTCATATAAGGCATCAATAATATCGGGGTTGCTTTTAGCGGTTGCAAAAAAATGTTTATAATATCGGATAATATCATTTTTCATTTGCTCAGCTTGTGAATTACCTTTTATAATGCGCAAAAATTCAATGAAAGTTTCTGCATTTCCTGTATAAAGCTTTATTGCAATATATTCATCATTCAATTTGAAATCATATGGGCTTTCCGTTGCATCTGTTTGTGCATCAGAAAATTTCTTATTTTCTCCATCTTTATATATAAAATTGAGATTATAGGTTACTTTATAATTGTCAAAATATATCCCAAAATTGTAAGAGTTACTTAGTAAATTCTTTCTGGTATTCAATTTGGATAACTCAAAAGTCGCCTGAATTTCTTTATCATTCTTTTTATATACAAAGGGTTTGTTATTTTTAATACTACTGAATACAGGAGTACCAAATGAAGATGAGCCTGAATAGATTGTTTTATCTTCCAACAAATAATTTTCTGGCTCAAATAAAAAGCTTTTTATCAGTCCTAACTTTTCTTTTAAATCTTTTGCAAGAAGTTCATAGTTAATCCCACCTGTATAAAAATCTTGGGATAAAGCATCATAATCTTCAGTTGTGAGTTTGTAAAAAGCACTTTTTTTTCCAAAAGGTGTGCTTAATGCATACTCATTGGAGATTTCATCAAATGTTTTGTTGGTTCTTATGCCTTCAAAAGGGTCTTTCCCGCTTCCATAAATTCCTTTTTCCAGCTCTGCAAATTGTATAATACGGCTTCCTTGAAGGATTCGTTTGCTTTCCTCATCAAAATCACTAAGGTCGTCTAAAATATTTTCCATAAAATCATGTTTTATTTGTTTACTTTTCTGAAATGTTTCTAAAAACAAATGTAAATGGCAATAGCGACAAAACTTGACGTGTTATAATTTATTTTTAACAATTCTGATAAGTAAGAAATCGACTAAAATCGAAAACGGTAACTTTCTACTCAAATTATCTTTAAAATGAATTTTCGGCATTTCTAAAGCTTTTTACTTGTATTACTCAATTTTTTACAGGTTTAAAAAACGGATTTCCCTTGCTATTAAAGGTTTTTACCTTTCGGACTTCATAGAGCCCTTCAGGAAACCCTTACTTGCTTCTTCTTGTATTCGGACTTCTATTTTCACGTATATCCTACTTGTTATTTCAGTAAAACATAGTATGCTTTCACTTGCATTCCTCTTGTTTTATTTTTCCTTTCAAACCTTATTTGTAATATTTGATTTTCTCGGCTCTCATAAAACCCTCTACATTTCTGAAAGTGATCTTATCTAAACTATTGGTAATACTCTGAATATGTACCTTGCTATTTCTGCATTTTCTGGAAGTAAAATCAATAATATTTCCGTTATCATCTTTGTATATTTCAGCTTTTTCTAGTTTTTCAGCTTTTACATTCGTATAGGAAACATAATATCTGACTTGGTTCGCACACGTTGTATCTAACAAAAAGAAATCCAAGCTTTTTTCAGCTCCAACCAAGATTCCTTCTTCATTGAAGTAGTAGTCATAAGATGTTTTGCTATCTCCGATATGCCCCCATAAATCATCAGATTTACTGATATAGACAATTTTATTATTTTTTCTAATGATTTTATAGAACAAATCCCATTGAAGTTCAAATTCCTCCAAGGGGTTATCAGTTTTGCTTTGCTTTATTCTACCGTCAGTCAGTTTAACATACTCGATAACTTTTGAAGGCTGATTTTTCAAAACTTCTTTTACAAACAGCTTAGTCTGCTTTAATTCGTCTTCATAAGATTTTTGGGAATAAAAAACTGAGAAAATGCACAAATTGATAAGTATGATTATTTTTTTCATGATTAATTGATTTGTATTGAGTCTTCTTCCAATTTTTCATTTTTTCTATTGTCGAATTCAGCCTGATAGATTTCGTTCGATTTATATTTATCAGCAGAATAGTTGTATACATTCTTATAAGTAGGCGGATAGGATTCATTAATTTTGGCTGATTGTTTTCTTTTTTTAAAAATCTCTTCATATTTTAGATTTTCATCTTCAAATAAAACCTTTGTTAATCCAAATATTCCGTAAGCCGTGATGAGATTTTTTTGTGAATTTTCGTCTCTGAACACCAATTTTCTTAGAATCACCAAATCCTCCTCATAAATACCGATATTTTTATATCCTTTTTTTGAAATACTATTCACAATAAAATTTTCTGAACTTCTTTCACTGAGTTCTTCACCAATAAAAATATTTTTAAATGTTTTTATGAGTTGAGGTTGCGAAATCATGATATCATCAACAATTTTATTCTGCATTTTAATCCGATCAGGCTTTAAGAAGAAAGCAGAAACGCTAAACAATATGATTATACCAACGATTATATAAAATGAATAACTTTCTCCTGATTGCATTTTTTGAGTGATGTAAAGGTCATTTACAGCCTTTTTATTAACATCTTTATCACTTGAATCCCGAACCTCATCAGGGAACATGATCGAAATATCCCGTAGTATTTCTAAAGCAAGATCATTATTATATTGTTCAACCATATTAGGAATTCTGAAGAGATCAATGATTGCCCAAATAAAAAATCCTCCCACGGTAAGAATATACAGTATAAGCCAACCCCATTTTTTAATATAGGCGTAATGCCACCCTATGAAAAACCAAAGCAGGTAAGATATTCCTACAGATTTCTTTCGTCTTTCAAATTCAGTAATAAAGATTCGTTGTTGTTCTGAGTTCAGCTCTCGAAATTTTTTCTGAATCAGATAAGAGAAGTTTCCCATGATTATTTTATGACTGCAAAGTTCCATACAGTCGCTTTAATTCATAGAAAAAGCGTGGAACTATACCTTCATTTATTAGGGGGAGGCTCTGGTAAGCCTATACACTATAAACAAGGATAGCCCACGCCGTAGCGTGAGCATCAACTCATTTATTCTGTAGTGTATTGAATTTACCAGATTCCCCCTAACAGAATAAAAGCGACGCTTTTATCTTAAAAATATTTATTTAATGTTTTTACATTCTATTTTGTTTTTAACATTCTACAAATTTATAAAATTATCCGTAACGGCTTACATCCATTACGCTTCTTAAATTTTTAACGTTAGAATTTGTATAAATCATCGTATTAGCGATTCTTCTATGCCCCAACAGTTTACTTACCAAAGGGAGGGATACGTTTTTATTGTTTACCAGATAGGAAGCAAAGGTATGCCTTCCTACATGGAAGCTAATCTCTTTATCTATTTTACATTCTTCTGCTATTTTTTTTAAAATCCTATTTCCAACCTGATTAGATATTTCGGGAAATACTTTATCACTCGGTTTTTTATTAGTCAGAAATCTTGCAAGTAAAGCTCTTATCTGCCTGTTTAGAGGAATATCTACAATATGTTTTGTTTTCAACATTTTTTTAGAGATAATTTTATTGTTCCAATCAATATCGGAGACTTTTAGCGAATATAAATCACCATACCTTAATCCTGTACAGCAGGATAGCAAGAACATATATTTAGTCGCTTTCATAGTAGAGGAAGTCGGTTTAAATTTTAAGATTTTGAGAACTTCTTCTTCCTCTAAAAATATAGTCTTGTGATCTGGAGATTTTACTTTTAACGATTTTTTACTCTTATAAGGATTGTCACCCTTAAATTTTTTGTATTCAATAGCTTCGTTAATAATACATTTCAAACATTTATGATGATTGTATAATCCTCCTTCTCCTATTTCTAATTTCTTTAGATAATTATTAAATTTCGTTATAAAAACAGAGTCTATATCTGAAGTGAATAACTTAGCTTTGAAGCTCTTTAACCGTTTCCTTAGAGTTTCATACTTATATACGGTATCTTCGGCTAGTCCGTCTCCTTTTTTCATTTCCAAAACCTCATCAAATACAGCATAAAAATCATTGTTATTAGTACCTTTCAGAAAATTATCTACTAAAGCAAAGGATAAAGGGACACCTGCTAATTCGTTCTGGCGGAGGAATAACTCCAAATCGGTTTTTTCTTTGGTTATTTTGTCGTTCAAAGGCTTATAGCCTTTTCCTTTTGCCTCTCCGCTTTTCTTATCCCAATCTTTAGGAGCAACGTTTTCGTTTAAAGTAAAGGTTTTCTTTACAGAATTAATGATTACCTGAAGATAAATCGGAGAATTTCCGTTTTTCAAAATTTTATCGGTTCGTAAAATAGGCTTAACCGAAACTTTATTTCCCATGTCGTTATTTTTTAATGAGTACAATTTTATATCCTGTAACATTAAATAATTAGCTAAGATAGATAAAAAATTACAAATTTCAAAGATAAAAAATTGATAACCAGTATTTTACATGAAATATTTTGCTTTAATTTAAAGATAAGCAAATTCTACGACTGGATTTTACATTTTCTTCCCTTTTCTATGCAAAAATAATTCGGGGAGAAAAATAGGGAACTTTTTTACGACGAAACATGGGTAACCATGACGAATACATTTCTCATATAAACATGAAAAAAGCCCCTAAAATAGAGGCTTTTTGATTTTTATGGAAAAGTTTGATTTTCCAAAAAGTGGTCCCACCTGGGCTCGAACCAGGGACCACCTGATTATGAGTCAGGTGCTCTAACCAACTGAGCTATAGGACCTCAAAACTTGGTTAAATTTTGTGTTTGCAAAAATAGTAAAATTTCTTTCACTACAAAATTTTTTATTGCTTTTCTTGGCAAAGTTCTACCAGCACGCCGTTGGTAGACTTCGGATGAAGGAATACAACTAATTTGTTATCAGCACCTTCTTTCGGTTCTTCAGAGATAAACTGAAATCCTTCTTTTTTTAATCTTTTTACTTCCTCTAGGATATTTTCAACCCCAAATGCGAGATGATGAATGCCTTCTCCCTTTTTATCAATAAATTTAGAGATCGGACTTTCAGGATTACTGGCTTCCAGAAGTTCAATTTTACTTTCTCCTGTTTCATAAAAAGAAGTCACCACGCCTTCTCTTTCCACCGTTTCTTTTTTATAGGATTCTTTTCCTAATAGTTTTGCAAAAAGTTCATCAGAAACGCCTAAAGATTTTACGGCAATACCAATATGTTCTAGCTTCATAAATAGTAATCAATATAATTAAATCGTAAATTTGATACTACAGTTGAATTTCAAAGTATCAATTCAAACAAAAGTACTAAATTTGCAGAAATTATGGAAAGTAACAGACAAAGAAAAGTAGCACAGATCATTCAGGAAGACTTCGCGGAGCTTTTCCGCAAACAGGCTGCAGAAAGCAAACAGAGCATATTGGTATCTGTTTCGGATGTAAAAGTAACTGCCGACTTAGGAATTGCCAAAATTTATTTAAGCATTTTTCCACAGGAATTCCGTACCGCTGTGATGAAGGAGATTGAAGAAAACAAACCTCAATACAGAAATTTCATTGGTCAGAAAATGGCAAAGCAGGTGCGTATTATTCCACAACTTAACTTTTACCTGGATACCGCTCTTGATGATGTTGAAAGACTGGAAAGAGAATTAAGAGGCGAAGGCGACAATCCTGTTTTATAGATCTTGAAGAATATTGCATTTTACATAGCATCCAGATACCTTTTGGCTAAAAAAGGAAGTACTGCCGTTACGTTCATTACGTGGCTGGCCGTGGGTGCCATGACGGTTGCTGTGGCTGCAATGTTCGTCATTATTTCGGTATTTTCAGGACTTGAAGACCTGAATAAAGACCTCATTTCCAATCTTCATGCTGATCTTACTTTAAAAAGCACTTCCGGAAAAACAATTAAAAATCTGGATAATGTCACAAAAACTCTCATCAGCAACAAAGAAATCAGCAGTTTCTCCCGTGTTATTGAAGAAAAAGTATACATCAGCTTCAACGGAAAGGGTGACATTGCCTATTTAAGAGGTGTAGATTCTGCCTATGTAAAGGTAAATCCTATCAATAAAGAAGTATTCTACGGAACGTATCCAAGTTTCAGATACTCCAATGAGGTATTGATGGAGAACAGTCTGGATAACAGACTATCAATTCCTGTAGATTCTTCCAATCATTATGCAACAGTCTTCATGCCCAAACCGGGAACAGGGATTATTACCAAAGAAGAAGACATCTATAATAAAAGAGATATTCTGGTAACGGGTGTTTTCCCCGGAAAAGACCAGCTGGACAATTATATCGTTTCTCCTATTGAGCTTACGGAAGAATTGCTTAGTCTTCCTAAAAATTCGGCCTACCAGATTGTTATTAAATTGAAAAATCCGGAAAATGCAGATGCAGTAAAACAAAGTCTGCTTTCTTCACTCGGAAAAAATATTGAGATCAAAACCAAGGAAGAAGAAAATGCTGCTTTCTGGAAAATGATCAACACTGAAAAGCTTTTTATTTACCTGATCTTTGCATTGGTCATCTTTATTACCACCTTTAATCTTGCCGGAGCAATTATCATCCTTCAGCTTGATAAAAAAGAGCAGGCAAAATCATTGATATCACTCGGTTTCCCTTTAAGCCATTTAAGAATGACCTATTTCTACACCGGACTTCTGATTGTTATTTCCGGAGTAATTACCGGATTAATTCTTGGAACAGCACTTTGCTATTTCCAGCTTTACACAGAATTCTTCAGAGCCAATGAGGTTCTGCCATTCCCGGTAAAAATTGTAGGAAAGAACTATCTTATTGTAGCCCTCACGGCTTCCTTATTTGGAATCACTATTTCATGGTTCTTTTCAAAAATCAGCAAAGAATATATTACTAAAAACTAATATTTTAAGTATATATATTACACACAATTAATATACTTGGGTTTCATTTTTTCGTACCTTTACGCCCCAATTTTAAAAAATGAAACAAATTTTATCTTTTTTTCTTTTAAGCGTGACATTTATAAGCGCTTTGGCACAGGCTCCGGCTGGATATTATAACCAATCGCCGACCTTAACAGGTGCAGCTCTGAAAACAGCTCTGAAAACTATTATCAGCAACGGACATATAGACAATGGCTATGGAGGTTTATGGACTGGCTATGCCACTACTGACCGTGATTATTTTTATGAAAATGACGGAACAATTCTGGATATTTATTCTGAAAATCCAAATGGGCCAGATCAATATAATTTCACCTTGGGGACCAGTCAGTGCGGATCTGCCGGATATTCTAATGAAGGTGACTGCTACAACAGAGAGCACGTTGTTCCTCAAAGTTTGTTCAACAATGCCTCCCCAATGGTAGCTGACATTCATTTTATCCGTGCTACAGACGGAAAAGTAAACGGAATGAGATCCAACTACCCTTTCGGAATTGTAGGAACCCCTTCTTTCACCTCTAAAAACGGATCAAAACTAGGCACATCTGTATCTGCAGGATATGCAGGTACCGTATTTGAACCCATTGATGCTTTCAAAGGAGATATCGCAAGAATGATTCTTTATTTCGTAACAAGATATGAGGATAAACTTCCTAATTTCACTACTGGTGATATGCTTGGCAACACCGCATTTCCGGGATTACAGCCCTGGGCACTTAATCAATATTTAGCATGGAATGCAATGGATCCGGTATCGCCGGAAGAAATTGCCAGAAACAATGCTTCTTATACTTATCAGGGAAACAGAAACCCTTTCATTGATCACCCTGAATATGTTACCCAGATCTGGGGAGCTCCGGTTATTGACAGCCAGGCCCCTACAGCAGCAACCAATCTTGTTGCCAGCAATCCAACTTCAAACTCTATTGCTTTAAGCTGGACAGCTGCAACAGATAATGTAGGAGTAACGTCTTACCAGATTTACGCCAACGGAACATTAAAAGCTACTGTTTCAGGAACAACAACATCTACTATTGTTTCAGGATTATCCCCACTTACTCAATATACATTCTATATCATTGCTAAAGATGCTTTCTCAAACTCTTCTCCACAAAGCACAACCGCTACAGAAACTACTCTTGATACACCTGCCGGAGGAGGAAGCTGCGGAACTGAAAATTTTGAAATGATCACCGGCCCTGTAAATACATACATGACAGTAAACTGGACCAACAATGGAATTTCATGGACTGCTACAGACGCAAGAGTTGACCAGACCATCAATAATAAGGCTATTACCATAAAAAATGGAACTTTAACAAGTTCAACTTTCTCAGGTGGAGTTCAGAGTTTAACATTAACAACTCAATTGAAATTCTCCGGAAGCGCAGGATACTTCAATGTTCTTGTAAACGACGTCAATGTAGGAACTATTCCTTACAGTAATGTTGTTACTACAACTACCATTAATAATATAAATGTAAGCGGAAATGCTGTCATTAAACTGACCAATTCTTCTCTTACCAACAGAGTTGCTCTGGATGATCTTAGCTGGACATGTTTCGGAACTACGTTAGCTACCACTGAAAACCAAAAGGACAAATCAGACTTCACTATCTACCCTAACCCGGTAAGAAATAATGAATTATTTGTAAAAGGAGAAAACCTTAACAAAATTTCAAAAGCTGATATCTATGATCTTTCCGGAAAATTAATTGAAACGATTGCCAACCCTTTCAGACATTCAAATAGGATCAGTCTTAAAGGTTTGCTTAAAGGATCTTACATTCTGAAAACAGATAATTTCTCTACTAAATTTATCGTAGATTAATTATTAAAAAATATTTCAAATTAAAAGACTGGATTTATCCGGTCTTTTTTTTACTTTTGATAGATGGATTCCAATAAAAAATTAGGATTGATAGGACGAAACATTTCCTATTCTTTTTCTAAAAAATTCTTCGAAAACAAGTTCCAAAAGCTCATGCTGAAGAACTTCTCCTACGATATTTTTGATCTGAACGAAATTAATGAAGTAGAAAAACTTTTTGCGTCTCCGGACCTGTTAGGATTCAATGTAACGATTCCCTACAAAGAAAAAATAATTGATTATCTGGATGAATTAAGTGATGAAGCGGAGAAAATAGGCGCCGTAAACTGCGTTCTTATTCAGGATGGTAAGAAAACAGGCTATAATACAGATGCATTCGGTTTTGAAAAGACGCTTCTTTTGCACAGAAAATCGTCACAGGATAAAGCTTTGATTTTAGGAAACGGAGGAGCTGCAAAAGCCGTAAAATATGCATTGGATAAACACAGTATTCCTTCAGTCACCATTTCCAGAAGTACAGAAATCAATTTTGAAAATCTTGATCAGGAAACTGTTGCCGACCATAAAATTATCATTCAGTGTACGCCGGTAGGTACTTTTCCCAATGTGAAAGACTGTCTTAATTTTCCTTTTGACGGGCTTTCTTCAGATCATCTGGTTATCGATCTGATTTACAATCCCAATTACACCCAATTCATTATCAATGCCTCTGAAAAAGGAGCAAAAACTGTGAATGGCTATTATATGCTTGAACAGCAAGCAGAAAAAGCCTGGGAAATTTGGAATTTTCAAAAAAAATAACATAAATTAGTACTTTAATTGGCCTTACAGCTATATTTAAAGGATATTAATGCCACTCACATAAAAGATTTGCTATGACTACAGAAAACAATCTTTCTGAAAACGAAGAAAAGAAAAATCCTAACGAAGTATCTCAGGACACATCAGAAAACACGGTTTCTCATGATGCAAACCACCATGACGATGATACAGAACACCTGGATGAACATGAAGAAGAAATTTCCCTTGCCGATACTTTAAAGGAAATGGAAAAAATCATCAACACTCCCAACGCCGGTGAGAATTTCAAAAGATTCAATCAGCTGAAGGAAAAAGCAAGTCATTATATCCATGATGAAGTGGAAGATAAAAAGCATGAATATGTAGAAGCCGGAAATCCTGTTGAAAATTTCAGCTATGAACATCCATCTCAGGCAAAGTATTCTGCATTGGTTAATATCTTCAAGGAAAAACATGATGACTTCCAGAAAGGACAGGAAGAAGAACAAAAGAAGAATCTGGACCACCGCCAAAGTATTATCGAAAGACTTAAAAATCTATACACAAGCTCAGAACCGGGAATCAATCTTTTCAAATCTATTCGCGAAATTAAAGAAGACTGGTCAAAAGCCGGACAAGTTGCCAAATCTGAATTCAAAATTCTTAACAATAATTATTTCCACCATCTGAATCAGTTTTATCAGATGCTGGATCTGAATAAAGAATTTCTGGAACAGGAATACAGCCACAATCTGGAAAAGAGAGAGCATATCATTGCCCGTGCTAAAGAACTTGAGAATGAGCCTGTAATTCAGAAAGCGTTAAATGAGCTTCAATATCTTCACAAACTTTGGAAAGAAGAAGCGGAGCCTGTTGCTGAAGAATTCCGTGAAAAAACATGGGAAGAATTTAAAGAAATTTCCAACAAAATTCACGAAAGAAAGTCTGAACTTTCCGCATCCATTGAAAAAGAGCAGGCTGTGAACCTTGAAAAGAAGAATGAGATCATCGCTGAAATCAAGAAACTGTCTGAACCTTCGGAAACGCCCAACCACAACTACTGGCAGAATGCCATTAAAAGAGTGGAAGATCTGCGTTCTGAATTCTTAAAAACAGGAAGTGTTCCAAGAAAACTTTCCAACCAAAACTGGAATGACTTCAAAACGACACTAAGAGGTTTCAATACAACGAAAAACAACTATTATAAATCGTTGAAAGGTTCTCAGCAAGCGAATCTTGAAGAAAAATTAAAACTGATCCAGACCGCACAGGACAATATGAATAATGAGGAATGGGATATTGCCGTTCCGTTATTCAAAAAGCTTCAGGAAGACTGGAAAAAAATCGGCCACGTTCCAAAGAGCATGACCAATAAAATATGGGATGAATTCCGTGACGCCTGTAATGCATTCTTCAACAATTACAGAGAGAAGAGCAATACTTCTACCGACAACTGGAAGGAAAACTATAAAAACAAAAAAGCCCTTCTTGATGAACTGAAAGAAGTTTCCAATGAAGAAGGAAGCATCGAAAGAATTGAGCAGATCAAAACTTCATGGAATAACATCGGAAAAGTTCCGAGAGACAAAATTTCAATCAACTCTGAATTCAACAAAACATTGAGAGAGAAATTGAAAATAAACAAGATCAACGAGCTTGAGCTGAAAGAAGAAGGTTTATCGGAAAATCAGCTTACCGATAAAGCAAGAAAGATCAAAAATCAAATCTCTGACCTTGAGGCAGAAATCGTAAAACTGGAAAACAACCTTTCTTTCTTCAACAAACCGTCGAGAGAAAACCCTCTGTTAAAAGATACTTACAACACGATTGATGAGAAAAAAGCTCATCTTGAAACATTAAAACAAAATCTCCACAGCATTATCAGCGGAGAATAATACATAACAAAATGAATAAAGGCGGAGCAAAGCAATTTGTCTTCGCTTTTTCTTTTTATAAAACATGAACAACGACGAATTTTATATTAAAAGATGTATCGAACTGGCTCAAAAAGCTCTCGGCAACACCTATCCCAATCCTCTTGTAGGAAGCGTTATAGTGCACAATGGGGAAATTATAGGTGAAGGATATCATCATAAGGCGGGAGAAAACCACGCAGAAATCAATGCCATCAATTCCGTTAAAAATAAAGATCTGATCCCGGAATCAACGATCTATGTATCACTCGAACCGTGCGCCCATTATGGCAAGACACCGCCTTGTGCTTTAAAGATTAAAGAACTGGGCTTTAAAAAAGTGGTGATTGGTGCTATGGATTCTCATGACAAAGTGAACGGCAAGGGAAAAAAAATCATTCAGGATGCTGGAATTGAAGCCGTATCAGGAATTCTTGAAAAAGAATGCATTGAACTGAACAAAAGGTTTTTCACTTATCATGAAAAGAAAAGACCCTATATCATTTTAAAATGGGCAGAATCCGGTGATGGTTTTCTTGATAAAGATTTTAAACCGACTGCTGTTTCAAACTCGTTAGTGAATCAGTTTGTTCATCAGTTAAGAGCTGACGAGCATGCCATTTTAGTAGGAACTCAAACTGCATTCAATGACAATCCAAGTCTTACCGTAAGAAATGCAGAAGGAGTAAACCCTGTCCGGATTTTAATTGATTTTGATCTAAAAGTTCCTGCCAGCTTCAATATTTATAACAATGAAGCAAGAACATTGGTTTTAAATTCTGTGAAAGAAGGTATTGAAGGACATATTCAATTCATTAAAATCAACAAGGCTGATTTTCTGGCTGAACTCATGATGGCATTGTATAAAGAACAGATACAGTCAGTTATTATCGAGGGCGGCCGTTTTACGCTGCAGGAATTTATTAATGCAGGTCTCTGGGATGAAGCAATAGTGATAAAAAATGAAAATCTCATCCTTGAAAATGGCACAAAAGCCCCTGAATTCAATTATACACCTACTAAAGTTGAAAACTTCAGAGATAATACGATCTCATTTTTCAAACAAAAATAAAAGAAAAGCCGTCTAAACTGACGGCTTAATTTATGATCATGGTGCAGAATCGTAAAGCATTTAATATTTTTGCATCAACAAAGCAGGAACCTCCAATGACGTTTGAATATAAAACCATAGAAAAACCCATAGAAAATACTCTTTTAAAAGAAAAAGGGAGCAAATTCATCGGATTTGCTTTCCCGGTAACCAATGAAAAAGAATTAAAGAGTGCGCTGGAAAAGATCAGAGAAGAACATCCGAAAGCTACTCATCACTGCTATGCCTTCAGAATGGGATTAAATGGTGAAAATTACCGTGCCAATGATGATGGTGAGCCTTCCGGAAGTGCAGGTTTGCCAATTTACAACCAGCTTCTGGCTAATGAAATCACGAATGTGCTTGTCATTGTTGTCCGTTATTACGGGGGAACCAAATTAGGGGTTTCAGGATTGGTAAAAACCTATAAAGAATCGGCAAAGATCACATTGGAAGAAGCCAGCATCATTACCAGAGAACTGGAAATAGAAGTAGAGATCAGGTTCAACTTCAATCAGCAGAACACGATTTTCACCTTGCTTTCAAAATTTGATGCTAAAGTTTTGAACTTCGATGCGAATGAAAACTGTATTCTTACCGCCTCACTGAAACTGGCACAAAAAGAAAGCATCTCAGAAAAGCTTTCCGAGATGCAATATGTTTCATTTGAATTTAATGATTAATCCCTTCTTCCTCCAAGAAGCAAAGATGCCCAGTAAAGAAGTTGTGCCAGAGAGCCTAAGGCTGCCACCACGTAAGTTCTTGCTGCCCATTTCAAACTATCCTGTACTCCAACAAATTCTTCTGCAGTTACAGTTCCCGTGTCTTTAAGCCACTTCATTGCCCTGTTACTCGCATCGTATTCCACGGGAAGCGTTACAAAAGCAAAAAGAGTGGTCATCGCAAACATTGCTACTCCGATGGCAAGAACAGTCGTATTTCCATTTGGGTTTTCAATTGTTCTTGATGCCGCCATTACTGCGATACCCGCAATAAGAACAAACTGCATCAGATTTGAACTAATATTTACAATCGGAACCAGTTTTGAACGTAAATTCAGCATAGAATATCCTACCGCATGCTGCACTGCATGCCCACACTCGTGAGCTGCTACTGCCGCGGCCGCTGCGTTTCTCTGCATATAAACACCCTCAGAAAGGTTCACTGTTTTATCTGCCGGATTATAGTGGTCCGTCAACTGCCCAGGTACTGATATGACCTGAACATCATTTATCCCGTTATCTCTCAACATCTTTTCCGCTACTTCTTTGCCTGAAAGGCCATTTCGAAGGTGTACATTGGAATAATATTCAAATTTCGATTTCAATCTGGACGAAACCCACCAGCTCACCAACATTGAAATACCAATAATGATATAATAACCCACCATTTTATATAAATTTTGTGTTTAATTTTACCCATAATCAAATAAAAACTGTGCCAAAGTATACGATATTATTATTTATATTTGTCCTTTAATTCCTCTCAAAAAACATGTCTACAGTTTCAATTATTGAAGTAAAAACAGCGGGTCAGCTCAAGCAATTCGTAAAGTTTCCGATGGATTTGTATAAAAACAATCCCTACTATGTTCCGTCTTTTATCAATGACGAAATCAACATCTGGAATGCTGATGAAAATCCTGCGCTTCAATATTCTGAGGCAAAACAGTATCTGGCCTATAAGAATGATAAGATCGTTGGAAGAATTGCCGTTCTGATCAATCATAAGGAAGAGAGAGAATTAGGAATTAAAAAAGTTCGTTTCGGATGGATCGACTTTATTGATGATGCTGAAGTTTCAAAGGCATTGATTCAAAAAGCAGTTGATTACGCTAAAGAAAAAAGTATTGACAAAATTGAAGGGCCTATGGGCTTCACCAATCTTGACAAAGCAGGAATGCTGGTAAAAGGTTTCGACCAGCTTGCAACCATGATTGGAATTTACAACCATGCGTATTATCCTCAGCATCTTGAAAACCTGGGTTTAACCAAAGAAAAAGAATGGGTAGAATTTGAAATCATTTTCCCTGAAACCTTGCCGGAAAAAATCCACAAGTTCAATCAGCTTATTTCTGAAAAGTACAAACTGAAAGTTTTAAAATTCAAAACGAAAGAAGAGATTATTCAGTATGTGGATCCTATGTTTGATCTTCTGGATGAGACTTATAAACATCTTTCCACATATACCCCTATTTCGGATGAACAGCGCAAAACCTACAAAGAGAAATATTTCAAACTTATTGATAAAGATTTCATTGTTTGTATTGCTGATGAACACAACAATCTGATCTCATTCGCCATTACAATGCCCTCTTATTCCAAGGCGTTGCAGAAGTCCGGCGGAAAACTGCTTCCATTCGGCTGGTGGCATTTTTTACAGGCAGGAAAGAAAAATGACAGAGCCAATTTTTACCTGATCGGTATTCACCCTGATTATCAGAGAAGAGGGGTCACTTCTATTATTTTCAAAGAAATCTGGGATATTTTCAGAAAAAAAGGAGTAAAATACCTTGAAACCAACCCGGAACTCGAAGAAAACAAAAGCATTCAGCTGCTATGGCAGGATTATAATCCGGTGAATCATAAAAGAAGAAGAACCTATTCAATGGAAATCAAATAATTGATACCGTCTTTTTACGATATAAATTTATCACCTAAACTTTGAATTTTATGAAACCGCAGCTCATTATATTTGCTATTTTAATTGCTGGATTTATCAGTTATAATATCTTTTTCCAGTCACCTGATGACAAAACAAACACCGTGATCAATATTCTTTTTGCGAGTATTCTTTTTGGTTACATTTCTTTTATGGCTTATACTCTTCTGAAAAAAATGAAAAAATAAGACCATAAAACAGTAGCAGCACTGGTTTGTCATGTAAGCTCTTTCGGGTATTAAATAAATTCAAAATATTCCAAATGCAGGGAAAGAGAGTCCGTCTTTCCACAGATACTACAAAAAATGGGGAAAAACACACCAAAAAAATAATCATAAAAAGCTAATTTTTATTGATTCTAAATTACCGGTTTAACTCATTTTCATCCTACTTTTAAGCTGATAAATTTCATGCTTTCTTGTTTATTCGCTAAATTTGCAAATTGAGATAATAATGCAAAAATGAATTTACCTGAAAGTTATATTCCAATCCTTATCCAGGCTGGTGTAGCAGTAGGATTTGTAGCAGTTTCTTTGCTTGGGGCACATTTCTTGGGGCCACAGCAGAAAAAAGGAAACTCTGTAAAAAACCAAAGCTGGGAATGTGGGGTTCCTGTAGAAGGAAATGCCAGAACACCGTTTTCTATCAAGTACTTCCTGACTGCGGTATTGTTCGTACTATTCGATATTGAAATCGTATTCTTTTATCCTTATGCTGTCAACTTCAGAGAATTCGGTATGGAAGGATTCCTTGCCGTACTTACATTCGTTGCGATATTCTTCGTAGCGTTTTTCTATGTCTGGAAACGCGGTGCGCTGGATTGGGATAAATAAAGTAATTATAAATTTTAATTAAACATTTTAGATGGTGATTTTAAGTTATGCCATTAAGAATTAATTTAAAATCTAAAATTTAAAATCTAAAATCATCTACAAGATGTCAGATAAAAAACCAGTAATAAGAACAGATGCACCTGCTCCCGAAGGCTATGAAGGAGAAGGGTTTTTCGCAACAAAACTGAGCAGTGTAATCGGGATGGCAAGAAAGTTTTCACTTTGGCCGTTACCCTTTGCAACCTCTTGTTGTGGTATCGAGTTTATGGCTACCCTGAACCCGACATATGATGCTTCAAGATTTGGTATGGAAAGAAACTCTTTCTCTCCAAGACAGGCAGATATGCTGATGGTTTGCGGAACTATATCAAAGAAATTAGGACCTGTCCTGAAAGAAGTGTACACTCAGATGGCTGAGCCGAAATGGGTGGTAGCAGTTGGAGCTTGTGCTTCCAGCGGTGGTATTTTTGATACGTATTCTGTACTTCAGGGAATTGACAAGATTATTCCGGTAGACGTTTACGTTCCCGGATGTCCTCCAAGACCTGAACAGATCATTGAAGGTGTAATGCAGGTACAGGCTCTTGCAGAAAGCGAAAGCATCAGAAGAAGAGACATGCCTGAATATCAGAAATTATTAGATTCTTACAACATAAGCAACTAAACGGAAATGACAAACGAATTTGTATTAGAAGCAATCACAAGAGAATTTCCGGAATCTGTTATTTCAAGTTCAGAACCTTATGGAATGTTGACTATTGAAGTGAAGAAAGAAGATATTAAGAAAATCATTCACTATCTGAAAGATTCATCACTGGAATTTAATTTCCTTACGGATATCTGCGGTATTCACTATCCTGAATTCCCTGAAAAGGAAATTGGTGTTGTATATCATTTGCATAATATGATGGCCAATTTCAGATTACGTCTGAAAATCTTTATGTCCAGAGAAAATATTGAAGTAGACTCTCTTGTAGATCTGTATGTAGGAGCTAACTGGATGGAAAGAGAAACGTTTGATTTTTATGGGATTAAATTTAAAGGACACCCGGATCTGAGACCTATCCTGAATATGGAAGACCTGGGATACCACCCAATGTTGAAGGAATATCGCCTTGAAGACGGTACAAGAACCGACAAGAACGATAGTATGTTCGGAAGATAAAAAAGCGAATGGCCAATGGCAGCTAGCCAATAGCCAGAAGCAAATAGCTAAAAGCAATCATTATGAAAGATAACTCATTATCTAATATACTAAACCAGTACGAAAGTAAGGAACAGATTGACGGACAATTATACACCCTGAATCTGGGACCTACCCACCCTGCTACTCACGGGATTTTCCAGAATATCTTAACGATGGACGGAGAAAGAATCCTTCACGCAGAGCAAACCGTAGGATATATCCACAGAGCATTTGAGAAAATTTCTGAAAGAAGAAACTATTCTCAGATCACTACCCTTACGGACCGTATGAATTACTGTTCTGCACCCATCAATAACTTAGGCTGGCACATGACAGTAGAAAAACTGATTGGCGTAGAAGTTCCAAAACGCGTAGACTATATGCGCGTTATCCTGATGGAGCTTGCCAGAATCGGTGACCACCTGATCTGTAACGGGGTAACCGGAATGGACTCAGGAGCTATTACAGGTCTTACTTATATGTTCATCGAAAGAGAACGTATTTATGATATGTATGAGCAAATCTGCGGAGCCAGAATGACAACCAATATGGGAAGAATCGGAGGTTTTGAAAGAGATTTCACTCCTAAATTCCATGAGCTGATCAAGGATTTCTTAAAAACTTTCCCACCAAGATTCAAAGAATTCTGTACTTTATTAGAAAGAAACAGAATTTTCATGGACAGAACCATCGGTACAGGAGCTATTTCTGCCGAAAGAGCTTTAAGCTACGGTTTCACAGGTCCTAACTTACGTGCAGCAGGGGTAGATTACGATGTACGAGTTGCGCAGCCTTATTCTTCATATCAGGATTTCGACTTCATTATTCCGGTAGGAACTTCAGGAGATACTTACGACCGTTTCATGGTTCGTCAACAGGAAGTCTGGGAATCAATCAAAATTATCAAACAAGCATACGAAAATCTTCCGGAAGGGCCATTCCATGCGGATGTCCCTGATTTCTATCTTCCTGAAAAGGCAGATGTATACCAGAAAATGGAAGCATTGATCTACCATTTCAAAATCGTAATGGGAGAAACCGATGTACCGAAAGGAGAAGTTTATCATGCTGTAGAAGGTGGAAACGGAGAATTAGGTTTCTATCTTGTGAGTGACGGAGGAAGAAGTCCTTACAGACTTCACTTCAGAAGACCATGCTTCATCTACTATCAGGCATACCCTGAAATGATTACAGGTTCTGTAATTTCAGATGCCATTGTAACGATGTGTAGTATGAATATTATTGCGGGAGAATTAGACGCATAAAAAGAAGATGTCAGACATCAGATTTCAGATGTTAGACTCTTCGCTTTATATATAAATTTAAAATCTGATGTCTGAAATCTGGCATCTGAAATCTTAGATAAAAAATGAGCGAAACAATAGCTTTTAAACCGGAAAGTTTAGCACAGGTACACAAAATTATCGCAAGATATCCTGAAGGAAGACAAAAATCTGCTCTTCTTCCTGTACTTCACCTGGCACAGAAAGAATTCGGAGGATGGTTAGATGTTCCTGTGATGGATTATGTTGCCGGACTATTAAGTATCCAACCGATCGAAGTATATGAAGTGGCTACTTTCTATACGATGTTCAATATGAAGCCGGTAGGTAAATATGTACTGGAAGTTTGCAGAACAGGACCTTGTATGGTTTGTGGAAGCGAAAAAATTCTGGATCATATCAGAACCAAACTGAACATTAAGGATGGAGAAACTACTGAAGATGGTATGTTTACTTTAAAACCAGCTGAATGTCTTGGAGCATGCGGATACGCACCCATGATGCAGCTAGGGAAATTCTTTCATGAAAATTTAACGATAGAAAAAGTAGATGAAATCCTTGATCTTTGCAGACAGGGACAAGTTGCTTTAGACTAATAGAAATTTTAAATTCTACATTTTAGATTTTAAATTATTCAGTTATTTTCTTTAATAATTATAAAAAGCTAGAAGCCAATGGCCAATAGCGAAAAGCATAATAAACAATGAGTAAAAAACTTTTACTTAAAGACGCACATATAGAAGGTATCCGCTACTTTGAGACTTACCGTAAACAGGGAGGTTATACAGCAGCTGAAAAAGCCTTGAAGATGACTCCGGACGAAATTCTTGAAGAAGTAAAAGCTTCAGGACTGAGAGGTCGTGGTGGAGCTGGATTCCCAACAGGAATGAAATGGAGCTTTCTGGCCAAACCTGAAGGTGTTCCAAGACACCTTGTTGTGAATGCGGATGAATCTGAACCTGGAACATTCAAGGACAGATATCTGATGGAGTTCCTTCCTCATTTATTGATTGAGGGAATGCTAATTTCTTCTTACTGTTTAGGATCCAATACTTCTTATATCTACATCCGTGGAGAATATTCGTGGATTCCGGATATCCTTGAAGAAGCTATTGAAGAAGCTAAAGCAGCAGGATTTTTAGGTAAAAATATTTTAGGAACCGGTTTCGATCTTGAAATCTATGTACAGAGAGGTGGTGGAGCATACATCTGCGGTGAAGAAACGGCATTGCTTGAGTCCCTTGAAGGAAAAAGAGGTAACCCGAGATTAAAACCACCATTCCCGGCTGTAAAAGGTCTTTGGGAAAGACCAACAGTGGTAAACAACGTTGAATCCATTGCGGCAGTAGTTCCGATCATTGATATTACAGGTGCTGAGTATGCTAAAATCGGAGTGGGAAGATCTACAGGTACGAAATTGATTTCTGCTTGTGGGAACATCAACAAACCGGGTGTATACGAAATCGATATGACGATCACTGTAGAGGAATTCATTTATTCTGATGAATATTGCGGTGGTATTAAGGATGGTAAAAAATTAAAGGCTTGTATTCCTGGAGGAAGTTCTGTTCCGATTGTTCCAGCAAATCTATTGCTAAGAACCGTGAACGGAGAGCCAAGATATATGAATTATGAATCATTGGCAGATGGTGGTTTTGCTACCGGAACCATGATGGGTTCAGGAGGTTTCATCGTTTTGGATGAAGACCAGTGTATTGTAGAACACACCATGACATTGGCGAGATTCTACAATCACGAAAGCTGCGGACAATGTACACCTTGCCGTGAAGGAACGGGATGGATGTACAAGATTTTAAAGAAAATCGAGAAAGGAGAAGGAAAAATGGAAGATATCGATCTGCTTTGGGATATCCAGAGAAAAATCGAAGGAAATACGATTTGTCCGTTGGGTGATGCAGCAGCTTGGCCGGTTGCAGCAGCGATCCGTCACTTCAGAGATGAATTTGAGTGGCACGTGAAAAACCCAGAGTTGTCTCAGACACAAAATTATGGATTGGCACATTATGCTGACCCTATCCCGGCTGTTGAAAAGAACGCATAAGTAAAAGATGAAAAAATTATTGGTGGTCGGCTTAATGATGTCGAATTTTGTATTTGCACAGAATAAAAAAACTGATACTGCAAATTATAACAGATCCATTGAAGAGGATTTATCATATTTAGTAAGTGAGAAAGAGCAGATTAAAGCTGAGAGAAAAGAAAAGCCTTTACCATTAAGCAAAAAAGGTCAGGTTTTCGTATTTTACGGTTGGAACAGAGCCGCTTACAGCAATTCTGACATCCACTTTACTGGAAACGGATACGATTTTCAGCTGAATAATGTAAAGGCACAGGACAGACCTACAAAATTTGGAATTGTCTATTTTGATCCGAGCTGGTTTACTGTAACACAGTATAACTTCAGAATAGGATATTTTATTAAAGACAATTTAGCATTGGTACTTGGGATAGACCACATGAAATATGTAATGGATCAGAACCAGACTGTAGGTTTCAAAGGTCATATTTCAGATCCTGAGTATGCAGCAATGGTTCAGAACGGGCAGGTTAATCTTGCAGATGAGAAGTTCCTTACTTTCGAACATACAGACGGGCTTAATTATGAAAACTTAGGTCTAGAGAAATACAAAAATCTTGTTCATAAGAAAAATATAGATTTAGTATGGTCTTATGGAGCCGGAATCGGATTTATGTTTCCGAAAAGTAATGTAAAACTTTTTGGTAACGAAAGAAGTGACCGTTTCCACGTTGCAGGTATGGGAACCGATATCAGATCCAGTCTTAACCTTGTATTCTGGAAAAACTGGATGCTGAGATTAGAAGGAAAAGCCGGTTATATCAATATGTGGGATATTAAAACTACATTAAATAACAAACCGGACAAAGCACGTCAGGATTTTGTTTTCGGACAGGTTCTTGGAGGAATTGGATATACATTTAATACAAAGAAATATAAATAACAAAGCCTATTGCTTAACGCATAAAGCTTAAAGCATATCATATGAGCGAAGAAGTTAAAAAATTCAAAATAACTATAGACGGACAGACTACCGAAGTTTTGCCTGGTACTTCTATTCTGGAAGCTGCAAGACAAATTGGTGGTAAATCTGTGCCTCCTGCAATGTGCTACTACAGCAAGTTGGAAACCAGTGGAGGGAGATGTAGAACTTGTCTGGTAGAAGTTTCTAAAGGATCTGAAGCAGATCCTCGTCCTATGCCAAAATTAGTAGCAAGCTGCAGAACTAATGTAATGGACGGTATGGAAGTAAAAAATCTTACTTCTGAGAAAGCTCAGGAAGGAAGAAAAGCCGTTACCGAATTCCTATTGGTAAACCACCCGCTTGACTGCCCTATCTGTGACCAGGCAGGAGAATGTCATCTTCAGGACTTAGGATATGAGCATGGTGTTGAAAATACAAGAACAGAATTCGAAAGAAATACTTACGAAGCTGATGATCTTGGACCGAACATCAAATTAAATATGAACCGTTGTATTCTTTGCGCAAGATGTGTACTGACAGCCAACCAGCTTACAGAAACAAGAGAACACGGTATCCTTTTCAGAGGAGATCACGCTGAAATTTCAACGTATTTAAATAAAGCTTTAGACAATGACTTCATCGGAAACGTTATCGATGTTTGTCCTGTAGGAGCATTAACAGACAGAACAGCCCGTTTTGCCAGCAGAGTTTGGTTTACAAAACCAATGAACGCTTCTTGTAAATGTGATAAGTGTTCAGGAAAAGCTGTAGTATGGATGAAAGGTGACGAAATTGTAAGAGTTACTGCCAGAAAAGACCAGTGGGGAGAAGTGGAAGAATTCATCTGCGATACATGCCGTTTCGAAAGAAAATCTTTATCAGACTGGAATATCGAAGGTCCCAGACATATCGACAGACATTCTGTAATTTCATTGAACCACTACGAAAAGCCAAAAGACGAACTAAGAGTTTTAGACAATCCGATGGCTAAAGAAATCAGTGAAAAAGACGAAAAATAATTAATAAGACATCAGATTTCAGATACCAGACTTCAGACAGCAAATTAAATCTGACATCTAGCATCTGACATCTTAATATCTAAATAAAAATGGATTTACTTACATTTAAACTTATACTTGTACTAGCACTTTTTCTGCTGTCACTTACGATTGCAGCCTACTCTACCTGGGCAGAAAGAAAAGTTGCCTCTATTATGCAGGATAGAATTGGTCCCAACAGAGCCGGACCTTTCGGATTGCTGCAGCCTCTTGCTGACGGTGGAAAGTTTTTCTTCAAAGAAGACTTTACACCTGCCAATGCAGAAAAATTCCTTTTCGTATTAGGACCAGCGCTGGTAATGTTTATTTCATTGATTACAGGAGCTGTTATTCCTTGGGGTAAAAGTTTAAATATTGCAGGTACTTCTTTTGATCTTCAGGTAGCAAACATCGATGTTGGTGTACTTTTCATCATCGGTATGGCTTCCATCGGGGTTTACGGAATTATGATCGGAGGTTGGGCTTCGAACAACAAATATTCATTACTAGGTGCTATCCGTGCTTCTTCTCAGATGATTTCTTATGAATTGGCGATGGGATTAGCACTTCTTTCTATCATTATGATGTCTGGAAGTTTGGATTTAAAAGAAATCACTGAAAGTCAGACTACAGGAAAATTATGGGGAGTTATTCCATGGGTTTCAGGATTGAACTGGAACATTTTCTACCAGCCGATTGCATTCCTTGTTTTCTTTGTAGCTGCTTTGGCAGAAACCAACAGACACCCGTTCGATTTACCTGAGTGTGAATCTGAATTGGTAACAGGATACTCTACAGAGTACTCTTCCATGAAGTTAGGTTTATATATGTTCGGAGAATATGTGAACATGTTTATTTCCAATGCGTTCATGGTAGTTCTTTTCTTCGGAGGATATAACTATCCTGGTATTGAATGGGTAACTCAGAACTGGGGTGAAAATGCTGCAGGAATCTTAAGTATCGTAGCATTCCTTACGAAAACAGTAATCGGAATTCTGATCTTCATGTGGATCAGATGGACACTTCCAAGATTCAGATATGACCAGCTAATGCACTTAGGATGGAAAACACTAATCCCTATGGCATTGGTAAACCTATTAATTACAGGAGCTGTAATTTTAGCGT
The DNA here is from genome assembly GCF_003182335.1 of Chryseobacterium sp. AG844. NCBI lineage: Bacteria > Pseudomonadati > Bacteroidota > Flavobacteriia > Flavobacteriales > Weeksellaceae > Chryseobacterium > Chryseobacterium sp. AG844. The sequence continues at coordinate 181,933 of NZ_QGTV01000007.1, forward strand.
TCCAGTAAATTTGAGATTTGATGTTTGAAATTTGAGATTCAACGAATTGACTTTAAATTAGTAATTTTAAGAGTAATAATTTCAAATATCAAATACATGGCAACGATAAATAATTTTGAAGATTTAGAAATATGGCAGCAGTCAAGAAGTCTTTGCCAATTGATCCAAAAAGAATGTTTGTTGAATCCAAAATTTCTAAACCACGATAAAAACCAGATTGACAGGTCATCTGCATCAATTATGGATAATATAGCTGAAGGGTTTGAAAGAGAAGGTAATAAAGAATTTATAAACTTTCTTACCATGTCTAAAGGTTCTGCTGGAGAAGTTCGTTCTCAATTAATCAGAGCTTTTGACCGAAATTATTTAGATGAAAAAGTTTTTAATTTTTTAAAAAACCAAACAATATCTTTGTCTAAACAGCTGTCAGGATTTATAAATTATTTGAAGATGACAGACCACAACGGAAATAAATTTAAAAGAAATAATAATTAATAATTAAAGGTTTGAGAGATAAAATCTTACTAATAAATTTCAAATCTCAAACTTCAAATTTCAAATTATATAATGAAATTAACTAACAGATCAAAAGTTGTTTCCAATAAAGAAATGACCCTTGCTGAAAAAATCTACCTTCCTGCGATCTTTACAGGAATGGGGATTACATTTAAGCATGCTGTAAGAACCGTGATAAAGGGTGCTCCCGCAGTATATTCGTATCCGGAAGTACAGAAGCCAAGAACCACTATCTGGAGAGGCCAGCACGTTTTGAAAAGAGACGAAGAAGGCAGAGAAAGATGTACAGCTTGCGGACTTTGTGCGGTAGCTTGTCCTGCAGAAGCCATTACAATGACTGCTGCTGAAAGAACTAAAGAGGAAAAACATCTTTACAGAGAAGAGAAATACGCTTCAGTATATGAAATCAATATGCTAAGATGTATTTTCTGTGGTATGTGTGAAGAAGCTTGCCCTAAATCTGCCATCTATCTTACCGACAGATTGGTAGACGTGGAAACCAACAGAGGTTCTTTCATTTACGGAAAAGATAAACTAGTTGAAAAAATAAATGAAAGGATTGATATCACGACAAGACAATCCGAGAAACAAAAAAATGCGGTAAAATAATGGATCAGTTTTTATTTTTCTTGGTGGCGTTTTTAGCAGTGGCAAGTGCTGTTTACTTTGTATTTGCAAGAAATCCTCTTTATGCTATTTTGTCATTAATTGTTACGATGTTTTCAATTGCCGGAATGTACATTCTTCTCAATGCACAGTTCCTGGCAATCATCCAGATTATTGTTTACGCAGGTGCCATCATGGTACTTTTCCTTTACATCTTAATGATGCTTAACCTTAATAAACAAGACGAAAGTAAGAAGAACAATACTTTAAAATTTGTTGGAGTTTTTACGGCAGGTCTTCTTTTGGTAGGTGTATTAGGAGTTTTCAGAGGAGTAAAAGACAATCACATTGTTGTTGAAAATGTAGACAGAGGGGTAGGTCTTACGAAAAATCTGGGTAGACTTTTGTTTAATGAATATGTTTTACCGTTTGAGCTTGCTTCCATCCTAATTCTGGCAGGTATTGTAGGCGCGGTATTAATCGGTAAAAAAGATTTATAAAATTATGGGAGAAGTAAATACATTTATACAAAGCATCCCTTTGGACTACTTCATCATTCTTTCATCAGTATTGTTCTGTCTGGGAGTAATGGGAGTATTGCTTAGAAAAAATGCTATTGTGATTCTGGGCTGTGTAGAGCTTATGCTGAATTCTGTAAACCTTTTATTGGCAGCTTTTTCAGCATATAAAGGCAACGGCGACGGACAACTTTTAGTTTTCTTCATTATGGTGGTAGCAGCGGCTGAAGTAGCAGTAGGTCTGGCAATTATTGCGATGCTATATAGAAACACCCGTTCTGTAGATGTGAGTATATTTAATAAATTAAGAGGATAAGAATGGAGAATCTAGTATATGCAATAGTACTTTTACCACTTTTAGGGTTTCTTATTAACGGGCTGTTCGGGAAAAATCTTCCAAAAATATTGGTAGGATCTCTGGCTACTGCTGTAGTTTTCGGATCTTTCTGTATTGCAGTAAGCCTTTTCATGAATTTCAATTCTGAAAGCCAGCCTGTCATTGTAAAAGCTTTTGAATGGTTTAGAGTCAACGGAGTTCAGATTAATTTTGGATTCCAGATTGATCAGCTTTCTTTAATGATGGTAATGATCATTACGGGTATCGGTTCACTGATCCACTTATACTCTATCGGATATATGAGTCATGATAAAGGATTCTACAAGTTTTTTACTTACCTGAATCTTTTCATCTTCTCGATGTTACTTTTAGTAATGGGAAGCAACTACCTTATCCTGTTCATTGGATGGGAAGGTGTAGGTCTTTGTTCTTACCTGTTGATCGGATTCTGGTATACCAACGAAGAATATGGTAAAGCAGCAAGAAAAGCTTTCATCATGAACAGAATTGGTGACCTTGCGTTATTGATCGGTATCTTCATGATCGCTTCTCAAACCAATGCTGTAGATTATCTTTCTGTAGCAGAAAACGCTTCAAAATTTGAATTAGACGGAACAGTGATTATCTTTATCACAGCGAGTTTATTCATCGGTGCTACCGGTAAATCTGCTCAGGTTCCATTATATACATGGTTACCGGATGCGATGGCGGGACCAACTCCTGTATCAGCGTTGATCCACGCGGCAACGATGGTAACAGCAGGTATCTATTTGGTAGTAAGATCCAATTTCTTATTTACTTTAGCACCAACTGTACAGGGAGGAATTTTATTCATCGGCTTCTTAACCGCTGCTTTGGCAGGGTTCTATGCACTTCGTCAAAACGATATCAAAAAAGTGTTGGCTTATTCTACTGTTTCACAGCTTGGATTTATGTTCATCGCTTTAGGTCTTGGTGCCTATACAACAGCAATGTTCCACGTAATGACACACGCATTCTTTAAAGCGTTATTATTCTTAGGTGCAGGTTCTGTAATCCATGCTATGAGCAACGAACAGGATATGCGTTTCATGGGAGGCCTTAAAAAATATATTCCTCTTACCCACGCTACATTCCTTATCGGAACATTAGCCATCTCAGGTTTCCCTTTATTATCGGGTATGATCTCTAAAGACGAAATTTTAGTAGCAGCTTTCGCTAAAAACCCGATTTACTGGGTAATCTTATTTGTTTTAGCGGCAATGACTGCAACGTATATGTTCAGACTATACTACCTGACATTCCATGGAGAATTCAGAGGTACTGAAGAACAGAAACACCACTTACATGAAAGTCCGTCAAATATGACATTACCATTGATCGTATTGGCAATTCTTTCTGTAATCGGAGGTTTTATCAACCTGCCACACTTCATCGGTCACGGGCATTATGCCAAACTGATGGAATGGTTAAAGCCGGTTCTTACGGAACAAAGCTACAGCCAGATGGAAGCTACTCTTTCAGGAGTACCTTTCAATACTGAAATGATCTTATTAGCAGCTACAGTCTTGATGTTTTTCACTGTATGGTTCATCGTTAGAAATACTTATGTAAGTAAGAAAAAGATGGCTGTTGCAGAGGAAAACTATACCGGATGGGAAAAGCTTTCTGCTAAGAAATTATACGTTGACGAACTTTACAACGCATTGATTGTAAAAACTGTTGAAGGATTAGGACGCGGAGGAAAAATGTTTGATAAGGGTATCTTAGACCGTTTTGTAAACTTTGTAGGTGATGGTGCTGAAGACAGCGGAAAAGCTATGAAGCGTGTACAGAACGGAAATGTAGAGACATATATCCTTATCATGTCTTTAGCGGTGGGAATTATATTAATTGTTAACTTTTTATTACAATAATAATGTCTTGTTTGTTATTAACATTATTACTATTACCTCTAGTAGGTTCGGGATTAGTTTTTGCCTGGAAGAATAATTCCAGCAAATATTTGGCGCTTGGAATTGCATTGGTACAAATGCTCCTTACGTTCTACGTACTTTCGGATTTTGATTTTACTCCGACAGTAGACAGCGTATTGCAGCATGAGATCAATTATCCATGGTCACAATTTATGAAGAGCTCTCTTCACTTCGGTATCGATGGAATGAGCATGCTTCTTTTATTACTGACCAATATTCTGGCTCCAATCATTATTTTATCATCTTTCAACGAAAATCTAAACTATAGAAATACATTCTACGGACTGATTCTATTGATGCAGTTTGGTCTTGTAGGAGTATTCACTTCTTTAGACGGATTGTTATTCTACATTTTCTGGGAAGTAACTTTGATTCCAATTTGGTTCATTGCCGGACTTTGGGGACAAGAGAATAAAAGGTTTGAGTTCACTACGAAATTCTTCGTATATACATTCGTGGGATCATTATTTATGTTAGCCGGATTGATCTATGTGTACAACCACTCTGCATCATTCGCTTTAACTGATCTATACAATGCACAGCTTAACGAAGTACAGCAGACTGTGGTATTCTGGTTTATTTTCTTTGCTTTTGCAGTGAAATTACCGGTATTCCCTTTCCATACATGGCAGCCTGACACCTATACCTACTCTCCTACTCAGGGATCCATGTTATTATCAGGGATCATGCTGAAGATGGCAGTATATGGTGTAATGCGTTATTTACTTCCAATCACTCCGCTTCCGATTGCCGGAATTTCCGGACAGATCGTAATTATTCTTGCTATTGTAGGAATTGTTCACGGAGCTTTGATCGCTATTATCCAGACGGATATGAAGAGAATCATTGCATACTCTTCCTTCTCTCACGTAGGATTGATGGTAGCAGGGATCTTCGCTTCAGCAGTAGTTACTTTAAGAGGAACTTTCAATGTAGAAGGTGCTGAAGGAGCTTTGGTACAGACATTTGCTCACGGTATCAACGTGGTAGGATTATTCTACTGTTGTGATATTTTATATAAGAGATTTAAATCAAGAGACATCAGACAAATGGGTGGTCTAGCTAAAGTAGCACCTAAGTTTGCGGTGTTGTTCCTGATCATTATATTAGGTTCAATGGGAGTTCCATTAACCAATGGATTCATCGGGGAATTTATTTTGTTGAAATCGGTTTATGATTTTAACGGAACAGCAGCAGTCATTGCTGGTCTTACGGTAATTCTTTGTGCGGTATATTTATTAAGATTCTACGGAAAAGCAATGTTTGGAGAAGGAGATGAAGCCGTTTTAAGTACAGCAAAAGATTTATCAGGCGTAGAATTTTCTGTATTGGCAAGTTTAGCGGTTTTTGTGATTTTACTAGGTATTTTCCCACAACCGGTAATCGACATGGTGAGTAGTTCGGTGAAGTTTATCTACCAATCAATGGTAAGTTAATTTGATATTTTAAGAAATGAGTGTTTTAATTATTGTTTTCCTAACGGCAGTTATTGCGTTATTTTCAGGAGTTTTTGAACAAGGAAAATTCGCAAGATACATTGGGATTTTGGGATTAATCATCGCATTGTACGTAAGTTTTATGCCGGAATGTTCGTTTTTCGACCATTACAAGCATATGTATGAGTACAGTGACAATACCGCATTATTCACTAAAATATCAATCGTAACAACTTTATTGTTATTCTTCCTGGGCGGTTTTGCTTTCAGCAACCACAGAAGCCACCAGTCAGAATTATATGCATTGATGCTATTCGCATTATGTGGAGGGATCATCCTTTTCGGATACCAGAACCTGGTGACGATGTTCTTAGGAGTTGAGATCCTTTCTATTCCATTATATGTAATGGCTGGAGCTAACAAAACTGATCTGAGATCCAACGAAGCTTCTATTAAATATTTCCTTATGGGTGCATTCGCAACAGGTTTCTTACTGTTCGGGATTGCGTTCATCTATGGAAGTGCAGGAAGTTTTGATCTGTACAAAATCCACGACTTTGGAGTAGCAAATGCTGGAAATGTAATGTTCATCTTGGGTGTATTACTGATTCTTTGTGCATTGGCATTTAAGGTAGCTTTAGCTCCTTTCCACATGTGGAGCCCTGATGTTTACGCAGGTTCTCCTTCATTAATCACAGCTTTCATGGCGAGTGTAGTAAAGATCTCAGGATTCTTTGCGCTGTTCAGATTGATGACGCTTGGTTTCGCGGGAGTAACTCACGAATGGATTAATGTTTTAGGTGTATTCTTAATCATTACATTACTTTTGGCAAACGTTATGGGTCTTGCTCAGACGAATGCAAAAAGAATGCTGGCATACTCTTCAGTTTCCCACGCAGGATATATCGGATTGGTATTCTTTGGAATGACAAGCCTTTCTACTTATAACCTTGCCTTCTATCTGTTTGCTTATTCTTTATCTACAGTAGGAGTTTTCATGTGTCTGATCTGGGTAGAGAAATTAAAAAGAGAAACTTCTTTCGGAGCTTTCAAAGGATTGGCAAAAACAGAACCTTTACTGGCGACAGCAGCAACGATCTCAATGCTTTCAATGGCAGGAGTTCCGTTAACAGCTGGTTTCATGGGGAAATTTGCTTTATTCTCCCAAGCGATGAACGGTGCTGCATTCTTAGTACTGGTAGCTGTGTTAGGTTCTGCCCTATCCATTGCTTACTATCTAAGACTGATCATTGCAATGTTCTTCTTTAAAGAATCAACATTCAAATCATCAGAAAAAGTAACTCTTACATACAATATCATTGCAGTAATTGTTATTGCCCTGATCATCATCCTTGGAGTTTTCCCGGATCTATTTGCAAAAATGTTCGGATTGTAAAATCTGAATTTTAAGATATAAAAAGCACAACTCGTCGGTTGTGCTTTTTTATTATCCTTCAAATAATGAATTTCTCATCCCAAAAACTTTAATTTTTATTTATCTATAAATCTATAATCTGTCTGTATAAAAAAACAGTAAAGAATTATAAAATACCTTGCAGAGTTTCCCAAAGCACCTGCAAATTATATACAATAAAATAAAAATTCCACACGATCAATATTCTGCTTTTTTCATAACTTTACTTTAAATTTTTCAGCTCTTGGCTAATCTCTATAAAAAAGACTCTCCCTTTCAGGTTTATATATCATTCAAAAAATATTTGGATGTTCTGGAACATATCCGGTATAATGACAGACTGGAATACAGGGTCAATTATGCAGAGTCCTTACTAGAGAGCACCCGAAATTTTAAAGACCTTAGAGAAGGCTTCCAGGATACAGCCCTTCTTGAAAAATACGATGACCTCATCAGACTGCTTCTTGCCGACCTTTTCCCGACAGGTCTCACCAGAAACGAAATAAAAGCGGCAAGTATTCCGCTTTCCAACATTACCTTCAACTATACCGAAAGGTTTAAAGATATTCTGAAAGATGCCGGAAAAGACTTTGAAATAGAACTCAGGAATATTTCAGATAACGAATTCTATGTATTTTGCTGCTGTCTGATTCTTCAGAGCTATTTCAAAAAAGATATTAAAAGTACACTTCCGTTTTATTATGACATCCCGAATAAGCAGGGAATCATGAAGCATTATAAAATTACGGTCAATTCAGATTTTACGGAAATTACTCCTACAAAAGATGCCAAAATTCCATCTGATGATATTCTGGATATGCTTTTGGAAAATCTTGATGATTTTAAACTCTGGAAAAAGTATTTCCCTTCACAATCGTGGATACTGAAAGGATTTACCATTATTTCACTGGTAGACTGTACCTCTGAAGTGGCCCTTTCCGATCTGAAATCAAGCATGATTGAAATTGATCCGGAAAATATGAATCCCAATGAAAATCTGACTGAAATTTTCAAATCCTATTTTGATGTTCCAGAATTGAGCTTCGGACTGATGACGTTCAACAAAAAGGAACAGAAACTGGATAAACTTCCGATTTACGAAAGTCTTCTCACAAATCACATTCTTGATTTCTGGATCAATGCATTTGATGAAGAAACCCGCAAGAGTACTTTTAATAATTTAAATCATAATTCAAAGCCTGTAGTTGTTTCCAATGTAAACAACCTGGAAGAGAATGTCAAGATGCTTCCTTCCTTCAGTATTTTAAAGGATAATAATGTGAACAGCTTCATGGTAATTCCTATCATGAAAGACGGCGAGCTCCTTGCCATCATGGAATTCACCTCTCCTATTGCCGGAAGTTTCAATGGTTTAAAGCTTAAAAAACTGGAGTTTTTTACCGATATGGTTCTCTTCTCTCTGAACAGGTTTTACTTTGAGAAAAACTATCAGATAGAAGCCATTATCCAGCGTGAATATACCACGATCCACGACAGTGTGGTCTGGAAGTTCAGAAATGAAGCTGAGAAATATTTTACGGCGTCACTCGGAAAAAAGATATATACTTTAAAACAGATTGCATTCAAAAATCTTACCCCGTTGTTTGGGGTTTCGGATATCCGTTCTTCTTCTGAAAAGCGTTTTAATCTGATGCTGCAGGATCTCAACCAGCAGATTGAATGGCTGAATGAAATTCTGACACTCACCAACTCGGATTCCGAAAAATTTATACTGGCACTGGATGTTTTTGAAAATGAGATCAACAATGAGATCAAAGCGGATACGGAACAGCGTTTTCAGAGATTGTTAAGAGAAGAAATTCATCCTTTTTTACAGGGAAAACTGGAAATTAAAACGTCCAGGGAAATAAAAGCAAAGATCAAAGACTATTTCTCCCACATTTTTACTTCTACGGATCTGTTTTATCATCACAGAAAAAATCTTGATGATTCTATCACGCTTGTTAACCGAAAACTGGCAGATATGCTGGATGAAAGCCAGGTAAAAGCACAGGAAATTTTTCCGCATTATTATGAAAGGTTTAAATCTGACGGTGTGGAACATAATCTATATATTGGTTCTACCATCGCTCCTGAGCTGCACTATACTTCAAAAGTAGTCCACAAACTGAGATACTGGCAATTGAAAACCATCTGTAAAATGGAACTTGAATTTCAGTCGTTCAAAAAGTATCTTCCGGTACCACTTGATATTGCTTCACTGATTTTCGTCTATAATGAAAAAATAGACATCCGTTTCAGAATGGATGAAAAACGTTTTGATGTAGACGGAGCCTACAATTCCTATTACGAGATTATTAAAAAACGTCTGGATAAAGCCCATGTGAAAGATTCTTCAGAGCGTATCACCGCTCCCAGAAAAATCACTATTGTCTATTTCGGAATGGAAAATCAGAAGGAATATTTAGATTATATTTCCAAACTCCAGAAAAAAGGGGTTTTACAGCATGACGTAGAATTTTTAAGAGTAGAAGATCTGCAGGGAATCACGGGATTGCTGGCGTTAAGGGTTTCCTTTACACTTCCACAGGAATAAAATGATGCTTCTTTAATCCACAAAATAAGTATCCGGCTTCTTCAGTTCGCCCTGAGGAATTCCTGCCTGCTCAAAAATAGAAAACTCAATCGTACGGCAGATGCTGTTCAACGCAAGATCATTTTCCTCTTCACCAAAAGGCTCTCCAATCTCCCGAATAATAGCATCAAGAGCAATAAAGGTATAACTGATCAGCAGAACGATCAATGGCATCATCCATCCCAACGTATCTACCAGCCCGAAAGGAAGCCAGAAACAATATAAATAAACAGTACGATGCAGCAAAACGCTGTAAGCAAAAGGTAATGGTGTATTGTAAATCCTCTCACATCCGCCGGAAATATTAGAAAACTGATTCAGCTGATGATCCATAGAAGTCATAACAATGGTATCTATATTTCCTTTTTTATTCTGTTCTTTGAGCCAGTCTGCAATAAAACCAAGAATAATATTGGGAATAAATTTCTTGTTCTTCACCTGTTCCAATTGTTCTGGTGAAATCAGTCTCTCAAGATGTTCTGTACCAGATTTATCTCTCAGCTGAAAGTTCAGTGACCATGCAAATGCAGAAATCAGCTTGATGATTTTCTCTTTTTCCTCTTTAGCTTCAGACGAAGAATCGTTTACCAGCGATAGGATCTGTCTTGTAAGGGATCTGGTTTCAATGACCAGTAATCCCCAGAGTTTCCGCCCTTCCCAGAAACGGTCATAGCTTGCAGAATTACAGAATCCCATAAAAAATGGCATGCCAGTCCTATCAATGTAAAAATGGTAGGATTAAGATGCACTTTATAGTCAAAGATTTTTCCTTTGAAAAAGTAAATAGCCAGAGAAAACAGCGTGATAATGGTAAGCTGAACAACAATTTTCTTTAATACGGATCCTCTCCATATAAATAACATTTTCAGTCAATTGGTACGCTGTCTGACGATCATTTGTATGTTTATTAATTAAAGACTAAGAAAAGCCGCCCCGAAAGATAAAACGGAAATAATAATTCCAGCCATAAAAATCTTGTAGGTAATGGATAAAAGCTTATACTTCCTGTTAAGAACTTTCCCGAGATAATACAGATCCTTCACCATTGAGTCATAAATATAATCCCTGTCTTTAATAAGGTCTTTCATGGCATTATTATAATCGTCAAACAACATCTGGTGAAAGTTTCCAAAGAACAATAGGTTTACTTTTCTGTTGGCAATATCCTGAGAAGTAAATGTTGATTTGGTTACATTCGGTTTTGTAGACAGAATCGCAAATATGATCGTCAGTACACTTGACAGCAATAGTATGAAACTTGGAAGAATCAGATGTGAATTTTTAGGAGCATCCAGCTTCGGAACCAGTACGGAAAGGCATACTGAAATAATAATGGCATTTACAGATAAAAGAATATTGGCTTTACTGTCTGCAATATCACTCAGTCTCGTATGATTATTAAGGGTCACCCTGAATAAGGTATCTACACTTCTGTCCGATTTTTCCTTTTCTTTTTTACCTTCTGAAACCTCCTTTTTACTTTCTTTCTTCTCTTCTTCTTTTTCCAGCTTCTTTTCGATTTTTTTGATGTTTTTCTTTTTCAGAGGTTCCCAGTTTTCCTTGGCATAATCCGTGTAAAAAGTATGCTTGTTCTTCAGCATATCCAGATTTCCGGCATTCCATTCTTCATTGGAAAAACATCTTACATTCGTCAGTTCCCATTCTTTTCTCAAAGCATCGGAAATATCACTGTAATCATGACCTGCAAAATGGCTGAAATCGGCATCCTTTACGATTTTTTCCAGTAAATTCTGAGGTTCATAATGAATTTTGGTAGCCAGAATCAGTTTTTCAACGTCTGCAATATAGTTTTCAGGATAATTCTCCTGATGTAAAAAGGCTTTCATCACTTCCACACTTCTTTCCTCATGGTTCAGGGCACATTCTATATACCCCGTATCATGAAACCATAATGCTACGAGTACCTTCTCCTGATCTTCCTCAGAAACAGGAGTATTTTTCATGATTTCCTCAGCCTTATTAACGGTATAGGCAGTATGGATAAAATTATGATAAAAATATACTGAAGATAACTTATCTTTGAATAAGATTTCAACATAATTTTTAGCTTTTTGTAAAATGCTCATCCCTGAAATTTTGTTAATGTAAATTTATGAATTTATCCTTTAAAACTCATCTAAAAAATACTTCTATTGTTCTTAGAACAGTAATGTCCGCAGGAGTCCTTTATTCCTGTGCTACCTATAACGTGCAAAAGGGCAAAAACTTATTTGAAGTAAAAGATTCCGAAATAAAATCCGATAATGATTTTAAACTCTTTCTCATTGGAGATGCAGGAAACGCAGATGAACCTCAAGCACAAAAAACACTGAATTTACTGAAAAGTAAGCTGGATTCTGCCGACAGCAATTCTATGCTGATCTTTCTGGGCGATAATATCTACCCTAATGGTATGCCCAAAGAAACAGATAAAGATTATGCCCTGGCAAAACAAAAACTGGAAAATCAGCTAGCTATCACCAAAAATTTCAAGGGAAAAACATTAGTAATTCCCGGGAACCATGATTGGTACAATGGACTGGAAGGATTGAATACCCAGGAAGGACTTGTTAAAAAATATCTTGATGATAAAAAAGCTTTCCTACCAAAAAACGGCTGCCCGATTGATGATATCAATGTTTCCAAAGATATCAAGCTCATTGCCATCGATACAGAATGGGTAATAGCGAACTGGGATAATTATCCGGGAATCAACAAAAACTGCAACATCAAAACCCGTGAAGATTTTTTCACCGAGTTTAAAGATCTGATCATAAAAAATCAGGGAAAAAAAATAATTGTTGCCCTACATCATCCCATCATCAGCAGCGGAACACATGCAGGTTTTAATTCTGCAAAATCCCATCTTTTTCCTTTAAAGAGTAAAGTTCCTGTTCCTGTAGTGGCAAGTGTCATCAATATATTGAGAAGTTCCTCAGGAGCCAGTCCTGAAGATATTAATAATCAGCATTATGCAGACTTAGCCAACAGACTGAAAAGTATTGTTCAGGATAAGGAAAATATTATTTTCGTGTCCGGACATGATCATAACCTGCAATATCACGAAGATGGAAACCTGAGACAGATTATCAGTGGAGCAGGCTCTAAAACAGATCCCTCTACCATTGTAGAAAAAACAGACTTTTCCTACGGAGGAAGTGGTTTTGCGGTTTTAAATTTCAGAAAAGATGAAAGTACAGATGTTGAGTATTTTTCAACCAAAGATGCACAGCTTCAAAAACTCACTCATATTTCCGTGATTTCCAAACCGGATGTATTCGTCAATAATTTCCCTAATTCTTTTCCACCCACATTTTCTTCCACCATTTACCCGGTAGCGCTTACTGAAAAAAGAAAGTTTTACCGCTGGCTTTGGGGTGATCATTACAGAAGATACTACGGAATTCCTATTGAAGCACCAACAGCTAATCTTTCGGAATTGAACGGAGGATATATTCCTTTCCGGGAAGGTGGAGGAAATCAATCCAACAGTTTACGGTTGAAATCTTCAGACGGACAGGAATTTGTGATGCGTGGAGTGAAAAAAAGTGCGATCCGCTTTCTTAACAATATGGCTTTTCAGAAAAGTACATTAGGAGAAGAACTTGCAGATACATTTCCTGAAAAATTCCTGCTGGATTTTTACACAACCAATCATCCGTTTACCCCTTTTACGATTGGAAACATGTCGGAAAAGCTGGGTATTTTCCATAGTAATCCAAAGCTGTATTACATTCCTAAGCAGCAAGCTTTGGGAAGGTATAATGAAAACTACGGGGACGAAATGTACATGATTGAAGAGCGTTTTTCTTCAGATCCTAAAACATTGGCTTATCTGGATCATGCAAAAGATATCGTTTCTACAGATGATGTACTAAAAAATCTTAACAAAAGCGATAAATATTCTGTTGACAGAGAATCTTATATCAGAGCAAGGTTGTTTGATATGCTTATTGGTGACTGGGACAGACATTCTGACCAGTGGAAATGGGCAGAATATGAAGCAGGTGATAAAGTAATCTATAAACCTATTCCTAAAGACAGGGATCAGGCATTCAGTAAATATGATGGTGCAGCCTTCAGAATCATTATGAATGTTCCTGCCATTCGTCACATGAAAACCTTTACAGAAGATATCAGCAGTGTAAAATGGCTCGCTATGGAACCTTATCCGATGGATCTTGTATTCTTAAAAGGTGCAGACCAGAATGAATGGGAAACGCAGGCAAAGTATATTCAGGAGCATCTCACCGATGCGGATATTGATGACGCTTTCCACAATCTTCCGAAAGAAGTGCAGGATGATACCATTGCTGAAATTCAGAGAAAACTTAAAATAAGAAAGACGAAACTTCAGAGCTATGCCACTCAGTATTATGATGTACTGCAGAAAAAAGTTCCTTTGGCAGGAACGGTAAATCCTGATAAGTTTGTCATCACCAAAAATGGACATTCCGTCCTTGTACAGCAATATTATCTGGGTAAAAATAAAGATCAGAATGAACTTGTTTTTGAAAAAACCTATCATGATTCAAAAACAAAAGAATTATGGATCTACGGACTGGAAGATGATGACACCTATGTAGTAACCGGAAGCGGAAATCCTAAAATGACGATCCGACTGATTGGTGGATATAATCATGATACCTACAACGTTGCAGATGGAAGAAAAGTGAAAATCTATGATTTTAAATCCCAGAAAAACACTTACAATTCCGGAAATGCAACCAAAAACATTACGGATGATTATGACATCAACAGCTATAATTATAAGCATCCTAAATATAATTCCGTTGCCGGATATCCAAACCTGGATTACAACCCGGATGACGGTGTGATTGTAGGCGTTCTGGCCAATTACACAGTAAATAATTTTATCCGTGATCCATTTACTCAGAGGCACAGTTTAAAAGCTAATTTTTATACGGCAACTGCAGGATTTAGCCTTACGTACAAAGGTGTATTTAAAAAAGCAATCTCAGGCTGGGATATTAACCTTGATGCATTCTATACGACTCCAAGGTTCTCTCAGAACTTCTTTGGACTTTCCAATGAAAGTGAGTATGATAAGGAAGACACAGAAAGAGAATACAACAGAGCCAGAATTTCCAAGTTCAACTTTGCTCCTTCCATCTCTCAAAAGAGCTGGATGAACCTCAGCCACCAGTTTCAACTGACTTTTGAAGATAATAAAGTACAAAGAAAAGCTGACCGTTTCATCAACCAGTCTCCGGATGTGAGACCTGGCGTATTCAACAGCCAGCAGTTTGTTGGAGCCAACTATACCTTTGGTTATAAAAATGCTGATAATACGGCCTTCCCTACTCTTGGACTGGAATTTATGCTGAATGCAGACTGGAAAGCAACTCTTTCTGATTTTAATAAGAATTTCGTAACGGTAAAAGGAAAACTGGCCATTGACCACAGGATTGATAAAAAAGGGAAATTTGTATTCGCCAATTCCAGCAATGTGATGTGGATCAATAACAATAATTTTGAATTTTATCAGGCTGCAGCTATCGGAGGTAATAATGGAATGAGAGCCTTCAGAAACGAAAGATTCTCAGGAAGATCCTATTTCACCAATAACTCAGAAATCCGATGGGATTTTGGAAGGGTAAGAAATAATATTGCTCCCGCCAACATGGGAATTCTAATAGGATACGATACTGGCCGTGTATGGAATGACGATGAAAATTCCAGAAAATGGCATCAGTCTGTGGGTGCAGGAGTATGGCTGAGTATTGTGGAAATGATGTCTGCAAGATTAAATTATTTCTATGGTTCAGATGGTGGAAGAATTTCTGCCGGGGTGGGAATGAAATTTTAATCTGGTCCATTAAAAAAATTAATTCTCAATTTTGAATGAGTACCACCATCAAACACTCAATATAAAACATTGTTTAACAGTATTTTAAACTATTTTAAATTAAAAATTTGAAAAATTTCAATTTAAATAAAAATTAATAATTCAAATTTTCAACTCACATTTTTTACTGATAAAATAAATATGGCTTTTAAATAAAGGTCATATTTTCAGCTATATAAGTCAAAACCAGACATAGTTTAATATGATTATCAATTCCTTAAAAAATTGACATTTTAAAAACATTTTATATTTGTGGCAACAAAAAATCAACAAATGATGAAAAAAAAACTATTCTATATGGCTTTATTTGTCATGTTCATCCAGTTAAATGCACAGATAGGGATTAAAACATCAACTCCCCAACATACATTGCATGTCAACGGTTCACTTCAGGTTGTTAAAGATCTGAATGTAGGCGGAGACGATAGAACAAAGGGAAATTCCGGAAACAAAGGGGAAGTTTTAATGTCTAACGGAGCAGGGAATGCGCCGGTTTGGAAAACAATTGAGTCAGAAAACTTTCTAAAGGTAGTTTTTGTTGGAAACAAAACAGACATCAGCCCGGCTAGTGGAAGTTATACAGGTACGCATTCTACACCAGTCAATACTCATGAAAGTTATTCACAAACCTATGTCTTTAATGTGAGTAATAAGATTGATAATGCTTATCTAACGTACAATTCTACAACAGGACTTTTCACAGTAGTAAAACCTGGATTTTACAATATTGTTCCTTATGCTACCTACGATCTTAATTTAAATCCATCAGGACAAACTGCAGGAACAGCTAATTCATACATACAAAAAGTTTCCCCTACGCTCACAACATTAGCAGGCATATCTACGGGCCATGGAGAGCGTACAACAGGACTGAATCATAATCTTTCCTCCATTAACTTTTTCAATACGGGAGAATCCTTCAGAATACGCTGCCGTTATACTCAGGATTTCAGATTATCCAGCGGAAATATTCATATCTCATATCTGACTCCATAAACAATACAAACGTCAATCACTTCATTAACATTCATATATTCAAAACCCCACAGATTTCTCTGTGGGGTTTATTCTATCTGCTATTGCAAGGGAAAATATAATAACACCTGGCCATTATTATCGTAATTGTAGGTCCATTTTGATTTGGATATTCCTGGTTGCGGAGGTATACCGGTATCAGGATAATCAGCATATTCAGTCACTGATTCCTTAGCTCTAAAATTATTTTTTGATAAACTCTTTTCATAAAAGTCATCATTAATCAAAAATAATTTTTTAAATGGATTTTTAGCATTGTCAAAATCTGAATACACAGTAGTTGTGAACTGTTTATCCTTACCAGTGGCCTTTTCTAATGTTTCACTTTTAGAAAGATTACTATTTCCATCAAAATAATAGGTTGTAAAAAACTCCTGATAACCACGCTTAGTATATACACTTATTGTATTGGTGCCATACGCATAAGTCCTTGTCATCTCCAGTTCGGCAAAAGTTCCATTCTTATAATACTTTTCAGCCTTAACAGGTCTGTTGTTTTCCATCAGGTAAGAAGTCGTTCTATATCCGGAAGTCATTTCCTGTTCAAGGTAATCTATTTGTACCTTATTGTTTGTATAACTTAACTGAGTAATAACATCAGGATAAAAAAATTGAAAATTTCCGGTTACGAAATAGTTTCTTCCAAGCATTTTCTGTAAACGTCCGTTTTCGTAGAAAAACCGATAGTATTTATCTGGACTCATTAATGCTGTGCGCTGATCCATCAGAAAAATATACCCTTTATCAGGTTGTAAATCTTCAGTTTGATTTTCATTTACAGTTATAGATTCATCATTAGTACTACTGCAAGAGGAAAAACCTAGCACCAACAGGATATACAATATTTTTTTCATAGTTATTTAATCTGCTGCAAAGATAAAGGTTATAGTGAAAAACTATACACATTTCCCCCCTCATCTTTCCCTTTCTCATCTGCGATCATTAATGTTTTATCATCAAAGAATACAATAGCTTCCTTCTGGGAATTATGGTTCAAAGGAATTTTTTGAATTTTAGCAGAATTAAAATCGTTAGCAGTAAATCCGGTAAGCACATGAACATTTTTATGGGTAAGCAACACGATTTTATCTTTTGTGCTGTTGATACTCGCAGAGGTAATAGCAGCATCATTATACCCTCCATCAAGCTTTAATTTTCCTATTAGTTTAGCTTCAAAATCACCCTCTTTGTTAGGAACCTGGAATACAAGAAAGGTTCCGTCAAAACCTTTGCTTCTGTTTTTGGTGAATAAGTAAAAATTGCCATCCATTTCAACAAAACCTTCACAGTCGTACAACAGGTTCGATTTTTTCGGAGGAAATTCTGTCTGCCCCTGATAATGAAATTTTGTAGTCTGAACAACTTTGGTAGCAATTTGTTTGCTGTCTTTCAAATCTGTTTTTAAGATCGCCAGATCCTGTCGGTTATTGTCATTATTTCCAAAATCTCCGATATAAATATTTCCCTGAGAATCGGATATGATGTCTTCCCAGTCTGTATTTTCAGCATTTTCTACCGGTATTTTTGCCAGCATGTCACCTTTATCACTCAGTCCATATATTGCATTTTTATTTCCCTTGTCTTCTATTGCCCAGATGGTTTTCTTATCTTTTGACAAAGTAATTCCGGAAACTTCCTTCAACTTTTTAGGTAAGGTAAACTGGACTTTCAGTTCATCCTCTTTAGCAGGGGAATTCTGAGCTTTTGGATTGCAGCTCAATAAAAGCAAAGCAGGTAAAATAAGGAAACGTAACATATTTAATTTTTATTTTTTTAACTGAATATAAGAAGCATTAATTGTTCCAATCGGCAACTATGAAAGTTTTTTTGCCTGTTCCCAAAGAACATCCATTTCTTCCAGAGACATGTCTGCCAGTTTCAGATCCTGTTCTTCGGCAAGACCTTCCATCTTTTGAAATCTTGAAATAAACTTCAGATTGGTTCTTTCCAATGCAGAATCTGGATTGATTCCTGAAATCCTTGCATAGTTAATCAGAGAGAAGAAAACATCACCCAGCTCTTGTTCTTTTTTATCCAAATCCACTTCAGCATGGAACTCCTGAATTTCCTCATCTACTTTTTTCCATGCGTCTTCAGCATCGTGAAACTCAAAACCGATTCCTTTTACCTTATCCTGAATTCTGTAGGCTTTTACCAAACTTGGCAGACTTTTCGGAACTCCGCCTAAAATAGATTTATTTCCTTCCTTTAATTTTAATTTTTCCCAGTTCTGCTTCACTTCTTCTTCATCTTTCACTTCCGTATCTCCATAAATGTGAGGATGACGGAAGATCAGCTTTTCATTCAGGGAATTGATAACATCTGCAATGTCAAAACTTCCTTTTTCAGAACCTATTTTAGCATAAAAAACAAGGTGAAGCAGGACATCGCCCAGCTCTTTCTTTATTTCCTGTAAATCATTCTGCAAAATGGCATCTGAAAGTTCATACGTCTCTTCAAGGGTAAGATGACGAAGGGATTCTAACGTCTGTTTCTGATCCCATGGACATTTTTCACGCAAATCATCCATAATATCCAGTAATCTTCCGAAGGCCTCCAGTTTCTCTTGTTTCGTATTCATAAATAATGGGAAATTCAATCTTATACAAATGTAAGGGTTATTCGGGCATCATTACAAACGTTGGAAGTAAAAGTTGCAGAGTGCAGAATTTAGGATAGATTTGATATGTAAACCTAACAGGTTTTCGAAACCTGTTAGGTTTGGAATATTAACCCCAATTATTTACTGCCAGAAAACAAAAAACCTTATCCGGAATTTCCAGACAAGGCTTTGTATTTTTAATTCAGAAATGAATTATCCTTGTTTTCTGTGTGTACTCTTTGGAGCTGATTTAGCAGCGGAAGTAGCTTTTACTTTTGGAGCTGCTGGCTTTTCTGCTTTTGGAGCTGCTTTTTTAGCTTCTTTTTCAATGCTTACTTCCTCAGCTGGCTCACCATCTAAAGTTTCAGGTTCTGCTTTCACAAAGCTTTCAGGCGTAATATATCCTGCTTTTTGAAGGATGTTGTACCACTGAGCCAATTTCTTGATATCAGAAGAATATACTCTTTCTGTGTCATAGTTTGGAAGAGAAGCCAGCATAAAATCTTTCAGATCTGCATCAGAAGATTTGTGAGAGATTGTTTCCTTATAATCGTTGTTTTTAGCAATATTTTCAAATACTTCAAACAAAGGAACTTCTTTCTCAAATGTAAACATGGCGATATTGTCCAATAAACTTACCTGGCTTGAGTTTCCAATGCTTACTTTTTTCTTTGAGGTAACATCTTCAATGATGAATCCGTTTCTTAATTGAGAAACTAATTTGAAAAGTCCTGGTTTTCCAGAAATTGAAATTATTTTTTCTAACAGCATAATTTTATTTTTTGTAAATTCTGCAATCAGCACTAGCTTTTTGCTTTTTATTATTTCTTTTTAATCCTTGTTAATTATTTTGGAAATCTCATTTTGTAACCGATGTTTACGTCACCCTGAGAAATTTTTGTCAGCTTACCTTTTACGAGTTTCTTCTTCAGAGCACTCAGGTGGTCGGTAAATAAAATCCCTTCAATGTGGTCATATTCATGCTGAATTACGCGGGCTCTAATATCGGAAAAAGTTTCTGTATGTTTCACAAAATTTTCGTCATAATATTCAATAACGATTGTTCCTTTTCTTTTCACATCTTCTCTTACATCCGGAATAGAAAGACAGCCCTCATTGAACTTCCATTCTTCACCTGATTCTTCAAGAATCTGAGCGTTGATAAATACTTTTTTGAACTCTGCCAACTCATCTTTAATATCTTCATAATCCTCATCTTCTGCAAGAGGCGTCACATCTATTACAAACAGACGGATGTCCAAACCAATCTGTGGCGCTGCAAGACCTATGCCATTTGCGCTGTACATGGTTTCGAACATGTTATCTATCAGTTCCTGTAATTCGGGATAGTCTTTGTCTATATCTTTTCCTACTTTTCTCAAAACAGGATCCCCAAAAGCTCTTATCGGTAATATCATCTTAATCTTTGTTCTAAAAAATTCTGCAATATGATGGTTGCACTTACTTTATCTATTAATCCTTTTTCCTGCCTCTTTTTCTTGTTTTTTCCACTTTGGGAAATAAAAAAAGAAGCCATTTTGGATGTAAATCTTTCATCGAAACGGTGAACTGCAATATCCGAAAATTCTTTTTTAAATTGTTCTATAAATTTCAAAATATCGGTTTCCACTTCCGAAACATTTCCTTTCAAATCTATGGGAAGTCCAATCACTACTTCATCTACCTTATTTTCACTGAAATATTTTTTCAAAAATTCCATTAAAAAACGGTTCTCCACAGTCTCCAGCCCACTGGCTATAATCTGCATATCATCGGTTGCAGCGATACCACAACGAGCCTTTCCGTAGTCTATTGCAAGGATTTGTCCCATAAGTCTGCAAATTTAGTAAAATTTACTGATTTTATTCATAACGCAGTTTTTTTATATAAATCATGTTTTATTCCATTATTTTTTTTATAATTTTAATCTTCCAAAAAACAATTATATGAAGAAACTCATCCTCGTAAGACATGCAAAAAGCGACTGGCCGGAGGAAACGGAGGACTTTGACAGACCTTTGGCAGACAAAGGTTTGGAGGATGCTATGCACATGTCCAGATTCCTGAAAAGCAATAACATTTCTATTGATCATTTTGTGTCCAGCCCTGCGGTACGTGCACTGAATACCTGTAAGATTTTCAATCAGGCTTATCAACTAAACTGTGCTACTGATGAAAAATTGTATAATCCTTCTGAAAGAAGCTTTGAATCTGTAATTTATGATCTGGATGACAACCTTAATTCGGTTGCATTCTTCTCTCACAATAATGGAATTTCCAATTTTGCCAATTCTATTTCTGAGGATATTTTCCATTTTCCCACCTGCGGAGTGGCGGGTTTTGAGGTAGACTGTGATTCCTGGTCAGAGTTCGACGGTGCCAAAAAGAAACTGCTATTCTTTTATGAACCGGGGAAAATATAACTTTACTTCTTTACTTTTTTATGTCTCAATATTGATCCTTCTTTTCTCATGTCAGAAACAGAAGAAAACCTACTATGAATCTATTGCACTGAATGATATAAAACTTTCCTCTTCTCCAAAACCCGGAAGCTGGCGGTATAATCATGAGGAACATTTCCAGACATTTGCAGATTTTCAGAAATTAAAAAGATAAAACCTGCATCTGGAAGAACACCATTTATCTTCAGCCCATCGGGCAGTTTGATGAACTTCACAAAAAAGAAATAGCACTTACCCAACACTATTTAAAAATCTATTTTCAGCTGGAAACAAAGGTTCTTCCTGTTTTGCCCAATACTATTTTCCCTGAAAAAGTTAAAAGAATTTCAAAGGAAGGACAGGAACAGGTTCTGGCTGGATATGTACTGGACAGTATTCTGATCAAAAGAAAACCTAAAGATGCTATTGTATTAATGGGTATTACGGAGAAAGACCTTTTTCCATTACCAGAATGGAATTACGTATTCGGACTGGCTTCATATGAGGATGGTGTGGGAGTAGCCTCTATATACCGATTTGCAGACGGCCAATTAACAGATTCTAATTTTAACAAAAGTCTTTTAAGATTAATAAAAATCAGTTCACACGAGATCGGGCATATGTTTGGAATCAGCCATTGTCTGAATGCCAACTGTGTGATGAACGGAACCAATTCATTATCGGAAACGGATTATCATCTTGCCAGAGCATGTTCACTCTGCCAAAGAAAACTGAATTCAAGTATCCATTATGATAATAAAAAAAGATTACTTGAACTAAAAAATTTCTTTGAAAAGCAACATCTTAACACAGAGCTTTCCCTGTCACAGCAAGATCTGAATCTTGTACAATAAACCAACATTCCTATTACCGACTGCATATTCCCCTCCACCGGACTATCGTGTGGACACAATTATTCCTAGTTTTATACATTTATTGTTATTTAGTATTATGACAAGAAATTTCAGGGAATTAGCCGATAAACG